>JAKLHH010000736.1 GCA_022710245.1 Myxococcota bacterium | reverse complement strand
GACCCAGGGCTTGCCTCCGTCCTGGTAGCTCGGGGTCGTCCCGGTGTCCTTGCGCCGCGTGACCGTCGACTCGCCGGGGCAGGCGGCGAGGGCCAGGACGGAGAGTGCCAGCAACCAGAGAGCGCCTCGTCGCATGCCGCGCCTCCTCCCCTCCAGTCTAGCGCCCGGTCGGCGAGCGCCGCAATCGCGCCCACGATCAGGGGGCCGCGAGCCTCTCGAGGTCGAGCGCGCCGGCGATGGCGAGCGCGCCGGCCTCCAGCTCGTCGCAGCAGGCGAGCACCGCGGCCAGCGCGCCGTGGCGCTGCAGCGAGCGCTTGAGGTCGTCGCAGAGGTAGCGGACGCAGAGCGTCGGGCGCTCCGCTGGAGCCAGCGTGCACCCCGCGGGCGAGCGGAAGAGGCAGCCTCGCCACGGCCGCGCGGCCGGGCGCCTCGCCGGCGAGCGGCCCGCGAGGCAGAGCACGGCGAGCTCCGCCTCCCCGAGGGTGCGCGCGCCCTCGCCGCTGCAGCAGTGGCCCCCGGGGAAGCTGGGGTCGGGCGGCTCGCCCGCCAGCCGGCGGAGCCTCGCCGCGCAGTCCGCACAGCAGTCCGCCGCGCCGCCGGCGGTGGTCAGGCGCAGCGCGCGCTCCCGCAGCTCGACGAGGCCTCGCGCGGTCTCCTCGAGCTCGCGCCGGCGGGCCGCGGGGAGGGCGCTGATCCGTCGCTGCGCCTCGGCCTGTCGCGCGAGGAGGGCGCGCCTTACCCGACGCAGCTCGAGGTCGAGCGCCGCGGCCAGCCAGCTCATCGATCCAGCGTGAGCACGGCGCGGGCCGGCGCCCCGGCCAGCTCGAGCCGCGCCCCCGGCGATCGGTCGCGCAGCGTCGCGAGCGCGCGCCGCGCCTGCCAGCCGGTCACGAGCTTGGTGCGGAAGCCCACCGCGGGCGCGCGGTTGACGGTGAAGATGGGGAGCAGCTCGACGCGGGCCAGCCGCGGCCGCGGCGCCGCCTCGAGGGTGAGCAGCGCGATCAGCGAGAAGCGGGCCCGGATGTTGCCCGACCCGAAGCCGAAGTTGCCGACCGAGTAGAGGATCGGCCGACCGCGGTAGAGCTCGACGGGGCCCATCACGTGGGGGCCGTGCCCGACCACCACGTCGGCGCCGGCGTCGATGGCTCGGCGGCAGATCTCGCGCTCGAAGTCGAGCGGGCCCTCCTGGTAGCGGTCGCCCAGATGGATGGAGACGACGACCAGATCGGAGCCGGCGCGGGCCGCCGGCAGATCGCGCGCGAGCTGCTCCGGGCGCGCGAGCGCCACGCCCGGCCGGCCCGGGACCGCCTCCAGGTGGTCCTGCGGGACCGGCGTGTCGAGGATCAGCAGGGTGGTGTGGTAGGCGAGGATGGCGAGCCGGACGCCCCCGACCTGGCGGCGGACGGGCCGCGCGGCCTCCGCCGGGGTCGCGCCCGCGCCCACGTGGGCGAGCCCGCGCCGCTCGAGCGCGGCGACGGTGTCGAGGACGCCCTGGTCGCCGCAGTCCCGGACGTGGTTGTTGGCGAGGACGAGCACGTCGAACCCCGCGCGGGCGAGCGCGCTCGCCGCCTCCGGGTGCATGCGGTAGACCCACTTGCCGGAGTCGGCGGGCTCGGCGCTGGCCGAGATGGGGCCCTCGAGGTTGCCGAGCGCGAGGTCGGCGCCGCTGATCAGCGGCCGCGTCGCCGCGAAGACGTGGTCGAAGCCCTGGCGGGCGAGGGTCGCCTCGGCCGCGTCCCCGAGCAGGATGTCTCCGACGGCGAGCACGCGCACCTGGCCGGGCCCGGCGGGCGGGAGCCGCGCGTCGCCGCGGACGTCGAGCCAGAGCGAGGTGAACGGGAACACGAAGAGGAGCTCGTTGGCGATCAGCGCGCCGGGGAGGAGGACAGCGAGGGCGAGCAGGAGTCGCCGCGCCGCGCGCCGCGCGGGGCGAGGTCGCGCGGCTGGCGGCGAGCTCGTCGGAGCGGGGGCGCTCACGGCTTCTCGCCGACGAAGTAGCTCGCGCAGGGCTTGATCTTCTGGAAGAGCTCCGGGCTGACCACGTTGACCGGGCGACAGTTGACCACCAGCTGCAGCGGCTCGCTGAAGGGGATGGAGAACCCCAGGGAGCGTCCGCAGAGCCAGGTCATGTTGGGGTCGATCTGACGGCCGCACTGCGCGGTGAAGCCGCCCACCCAGAGATCCCAGCCGTCGCCGTAGCGCTCCTCGACGGGACCGAGCTGCACCTTGGCGGCGAAGTCGGTCAGCTGGTCAAAGCGCTCGACCTGGTTGAAGGTGTCGACGCAGGTCTGGAACGACTGCGAGTTGGCCCGGCGCTCCATGTGCAGGTGGAGCCCGCCGACGCTGCGCAGATCCACGTCCTCGCAGTCGCCGCGCAGGAAGCGGATCCTGAGGTCGGTGTCGATGACGGTGTCGCAGGCGGGGAGGAGCACGACGAGAAGAAGCGCCGCGACCCCCGCGCCCAGCCAGCCGGCGCCGCGCACCAGGGACGTCCTCGCGCGCCGGCCGACGCCGCGCACCAGGGACGTCCTCGCGCCCAGCCAGCCGGCGCCGCGCACCAGGGACGTCCTCGCGGGCATGAGACATTTGAACCAGCTTTTCGGCCGGGGTGCAAGGGACGGCGGTTGTCCGCGGAGCCGAGAGGTCCTATGCTTCCGTCGTGAGCAGGCATGACGCAGCCGCCTACCCGTTCGACCCCGAGCACGGACGCCTCGGGGCGAGCGTGCCCTGCTGGCTCGGACCGGTGCAGCTGATGGCGCTCGGCCACGCGCTGGAGCCCACCGCCACGCGCGGCGCGGAGGCCCTGCGCGCCGCGTGCCGCCAGCATCAGGTGCAGGTCACCCCGGAGCTCCTCGATCGCGGCGACTGGCGCGAGGCGCTCGACCGCGCGTACCGCGCCCAGTTCGCCCTGGAGGACGACGCCGTCTTCCTCGGCGACCACGGCTGGTCGCTGACGGCCGCGCAGGTGCGAACGATCGCCGCGGCGCTCGAGCGGCGGCTGCCCCAGATCTTCGCCTCCCTCAGGGAGGAGCTGCGCCTCGCTGACCTGGTCAGCGACGACGAGGCAGCAGCGCCCGCGCTGCTGGTCGAGGCGGCGGAGCGCTCCCGCCCGGGCGCGGCGCTCGCGCCGGAGACGCCGCCCGCTCGGGCCAGACCGACGCGGCCGGCCCCGAGCGCGCTCGGGCTCCTCGAGGAGCGGGCGTCAGCCGACCTGGCGCGGCTCCTCGACGGGCTCCGGGAGGCGCTGACCCCCGTGAGCAGCGAAGCGGAGCTGGTGACGCTGCTCAGACCGCTGCGCGCGCTGCTCGCCGAGGCCGAACAGCGAGAGCTCGGGCTCTATCTCGGGTTCGCGTGAGGCGCCGCCTGAAGGAGACTAGCGTGAACGAAAAGGAAGGGTCCATGCACGACGTGACCGACACAGACCATAGCCCGGATCCCGAGATCGCTCGCCGGCACGCGGAGGCGCTGATCACGCGCCTGGTGGAGACCGAGGCGCTGGAGCTGGTGAACCACTGGGGCAGGCGCACCCTCGCCGATAGCGTCAGCCCGCTGCTCGAGGCTGGCGGCCCCCCCGCGGAGCAGGCCGCCGCCGTGGCGGAGCACCTGCTGCACGCTCCCGAGGTCGCCGAGCTCTTCATCGAGGATGAGGATCTCGAGAGGCTGATCGCCGAGCTGGCGCGGGCCTGACGCCCGCCCTCGCTCGACCCAGACTGCGTCCGCTCGACCCAGACCGCGTCCGCTAGACCCCCGAGAACTGCACCGCCCCGAAGCGCAGCGCGGGAGACCGGTTCGCCGAGGAGGGGAACGGATCGCTGCCCGTCTCGCGGAGCTGCTTCCAGAACGCGAGGTGGCTGCCGGAGAGGTTCATCTCCGCCACCGGCCGCACCGGCTTGCCGCCCTCGATCAGCTGTCCGTGGATGCCGAACGAGAAGTCCCCGGTGGCGGAGTTCGAGTTGCCGCCGTTGAACCCGGAGATGAGGATGCCCTTGTCGAGCTCGGCGAGGAGCCCCGGCAGGTCGCGGCTCCCCTGCTTGTAGACGAGGTTCGAGCGGAGCGACGAGGTCGGCTCCACGCCGAGCTTCCGGGCGTAGTAGGTGTCGAGGTAGTAGCTGCGCAGCACGCCGCCCTCGAAGACGCTCCGCCGCCGGGTGGCCATCCCCTCGTCGTCGTAGAGGCGGGTGCCGATCCCGGCCGGGAGGTGCGGGTCCTCGGTGAGCTCGAGCACCTCGCTGCCGATCTGCTGCCCGAGCTTGTCGGCGAGGAACGAGCGGCGCTGCTGGACGGCGCCGCCGTCGAGCGCCTCGGTGAGCGCGGAGACCAGCCGCCCCGCGGCGATGTTCTCCACCACGCAGGCGTAGTCGCCGGTCGGCGCCGGGCGGGCGCCCACCTGGGAGAGCGCGCGCCTCGTGGCCAGCGCGCCCACGCTGGCCGGCGACGGGAGCTCGGCGCGGTGACGCGCCTCGGCCCACCACCAGCCCGCCGGCTTGCGGTCGCCCTTGTCACGCACGGTGACGTCGCACTCGAGCCCGAACATCGAGCGGCGCGAGGTCCCCTCCATCCCGTTCGACGTCACCATCGCGCCCTCGAAGAACGCGTCGCTGCAGCTCGCGTTGACCGAGATGATGCCGCCCGCGCCCGGCGCGCCGCGGGCGCCCGCCTCCAGCTCACGGACCAGCCTCCGGCGGTCCTCGGCGGTGACCGAGCCCGCGGCCGGGTCGAGGAGCTTGAGGTCGGCGGTCGTGCGCCCCGTGAAGCGCGCCGGGTCGGGGAGGACGCGGTGACGATCGGCAGCCAGCGCCCGCGTCATCGCGATGGAGTCCGCGAGGAAGCGCTCCACGGCCGCCGGCCGGAGATCGCTGGTGCTGTT
>JAKLHH010000735.1 GCA_022710245.1 Myxococcota bacterium | reverse complement strand
AGGTCGCCCCTCAGCTCCAGGCCACGGCGCAGGCTCCCCTGCGCGACGAGCCGCAGGTGGCCGTCACCCGTGAGCCGACCGAGCGCGTCTGGCGTTCGCTCCCCGGGGACCAGCGCCGCCTCCAGCGTGAGCCGGCCGCTCCGACGGTCGCCCGCGCCGGCGAGCGTCGCCCGCAGCCCGCGCAGGTCCGCCGCCCCGCGCAGGTGCCAGCGCCGCCCCTGCAGCGTCGCCGACGCGCGCAGCGAGCGCAGCGGCACGCCCGCGGCCTCTCCGGTCAGCCTGAGCTCGAGCTCGCCGCGGCTCCCCGGCGAGAGGGGCATCCCCGCGCCGCGCGCGTGCAGGCTCCCCGCGAGGAGGAGCGGGGGCGCCCGCCCCATGCCAGAGCGTCCCGCAGCGACGCGAGGACTTGGCGCCCGCGCCAGCAGGCGCCCCGGCCGCAGCCGCGAGAGGCGGAGGGTGAGATCATAGGTCAGCGGCTCCCCCAGCACGCCGTCCAGGTGCACCTCGCCCCCGCGCGCCAGATCGAGCGCGGCGTGCAGCCGCACCGCCTGCCGAGGCCCTCGCGCGGTGAGGCGCAGCCGCGCGGGCCCCGCCGCCAGACCGCCGACGCGGGCCTGCAGGGCGATCGAGGCCTCACCCGCGCTCCGCGCCAGGCCGCCGCTCGCAGCGATCGTGATCGGCGGGAGCCCACCGAGCCTCGCCAGCGCACCGAGGTGGCCGAGGCGCACCGTGGTCGCGCCCGTGGCCGCGTGCTCCAGCCCCGCGCGGAGCTCGAGCGCGCGCACCTCGCGCCGCTCCGGACCGCTCTCCAGCGCCACGCTACCACCCTCGAGCTGGAGCTCCCCGACCGCGAAGGACCAGGGGCGCCCCGCGGGCTGCGGCCCCTCGCGCGGACGCGCCAGCGTCGCCAGGTTCCAGCGCCCCTCGCGCCACCGGTAGGCGAGGACGCGAGGTGCGACGACGCGGAGCTCTGGCAGCTGCACGCGGCGCCAGAGGAGCGGCCAGAGGTCGACGCGCAGGTAGACGCTCGCGACGCGCACCGCCTCGCGCCCGGCCGCGTCGCGCAGCGAGATGCCGGCGGCGAGCACGCGGCCCGAGGGGTCCAGGCGGAGCAGCCCGACGTGGAGCCCCGGGAGCTCCTGGCGAAGGCGCCGGACGAGCAGCCGGAGGACCGCGTCCTGCCCGCCCTCGGTGCGCAGGAGCTCGAGGAGGCCGAGCACGCCGAGGAGCGGCACCGCCGCGAGGACGCCGAGCGCGATCAGCCCGCGCCGCGCTGACCGCCGCCACCTCCCCGCTCGCATCAGAACGCCGCTCCCAGCGTCAGGTGGAACGCGAGGCGATCGCCGGGGTCGGGGTTCTCCAGGCCCCCGGCCTCGGTCGGTCCCACGCGGTTGAGCCGCACGCCGACCCCGAGGAGGAGCGCGCCGATGGGCGTCTCGTAGGCGAGGCTGCCGCCGGTCGCCAGGTGCAGGTTGGCGAGGTCAAGCTGGTTGAAGGCAGCGACGCAGTCGCCTGCGTCGAAGAACGGCACCAGGTTCACCCAGTAGCTGTAGAGCCGAAAGAGCCGCAGGCGGAGCTCGCCGGAGAAGAGCACCGCACCGTTGCCGCCGAGCGGGATCCGCTGGCCGCTGACGTGGTCGATGGCCTGCGGCGACAGGCGCCCGTAGGTGAAGCCGCGGTGGCTGTTCGGGCCGCCCAGCGCGTAGCGGCGGGTCGCGGGGCTGTCGACGCGAGGGTCCGAGGGCCGCAGCCACCCGAGCGTGGCGCGCGCCGCGAGGGTGAGCCGGCCTCCGAGCGGGAGGTAGCCGCGCAGGTCCGGCGTGAGCTTGAGGTAGGTGAACGCGCTCCCGACGGCCGGAAAGCCCTCCTCCACGCGCACCTCGAGGTAGCCGCCGCGTCGCGCGTCGAGCGCCTGGTCACGCAGATCGAGCGTCGCGACCTGCTCCAGCCAGGCGACGCGGTAGCGCTCCTGGAAGGCAAGCCCGAGAGGGGTGGTGAGCGGGTCGAAGGCGGCCGGGTCGATGCTGAAGAAGAAGAAGTACTGCAGGTCCCAGGAGGCGCCCAGGCGAAGCTGCTCGCGCAGGAACCGGCGCTCGAGGGAGAGGCGCGTCTTCGGGCCGTGGAACCGGTAGCCCTCGTGGAAGCCAAGCTCGTAGCCGGCCTCCACCGCGGCGGTGAGCAGCGACCCGAAGAGGAGCGGCTGTACGAGCTGCGCCGTGGTGTCCACCGCCGGCCCGCTCCGGTCCGGGGACCAGACCGCCGGCACCACGACGTAGGCGGGCTTCAGGGTCAGCCGCAGGGTGCGCAGGCCGCCGAGGAAGTTGTGGTGCGACCAGTCCGCGAGGAGGCGCACCTCCTGCCGCCGCCGCTCGATCCCGAGGCCGCCCCCGAGCCGCAGCCGCCGCAGCTTGCCGGGGCTCAGCTTGACCACCACCGTCGGGGTCGGGCTCGCGGGCCGCGAGAGCTCCACCGACGCGGAGCTGAAGACGCCGAGCGCGAGGATGCGCCGCCGCAGCTGGGCGAGATCCTCAGGGTCGAAGCGGTCGCCGTCGCTCCAGGTCCGCTGCAGGGTCACCGCGCGCTCGGGGATGGGCGCGGCCCCCTCGACCCGGAGCGGGCCGAGGTGGACCAGCGGCCCGGCGGCGGCCCGCAGGGTGACGGCCGCCTGGTGCGCCGCGCGGTCGACACGCACCTCGCCGCTGCTGGTGGCGTAGGCATAGCCTCGGCTGCGCAGCGTGCTCGCGAGCTGCTGCTTGGCCGCCTCGTACTCCGCGTAAACGAAGATCGCGCCGCGCCGCAGGCCGAGGCGCTCCGGCTCGACGCGCTCGCTCGCCGGCAGGCCCTCGACGCCGAGCTCGCGGATCCGCGTGGGCTCGCCCTCTGACACCCGCAGCACCACCGCTGCCGCGTCGCGGGCGCCGAGGCGGATCTCGGGGCTCTCGACGCGCGCGTCGAAGTAGCCGTGCGCCGCGTAGAGCCGCTCGATGCGCCGGAGATCGACCTCCAGCGCGGCCGGGTCCAGCTCCCGTCGCCTGGCGAGGGGCCACCACCCGGTCTGCTGTGTCGCCAGCCCGCGCTGGATCTCGGAGGCCGAGAGGGCGTGGTTGCCGATGATCTTGAGGCTCTCCACCCAGCGGCCCTGCGAGGTCCCGCCGCAGCTCGCGCCCGCCGCGAGCAGGAGAAGCACCTGGGTCCGCCTCACCATCCCGCCTCACCCTCCGACTCCGGGCGGTGCATCGCGTGTGCCAGCTAGCTCGAGCGGCGCCGCACGGGGGCGTCACGCGCAGCTCTGCGCGGGACGAGCCCACGAGGGCTCCGCGTGCTCAGCGCGCCTCGGGGAGGTCGAGGTGAAAACGCGAGCCCCGCGGCTGGTTCGGCTCGTAGGCCACCTGCCCGCCGTGCGGCCCCTCGATGATCGTGCGAACGAGCAGCAGGCTGACCCCCGCGTCCCCCTTGGTGGAGAAGACGCGGTGAAAGACGGCGGGGCGCAGCTCCGGCGGCACGCCGGCGCCCTCATCCCAGATGGTGAGCCGGACCTTGCCCGGGAGCTCCGAGGTGCAGGCGCCGAGGCGGCCCCCGGCGGGCACTGCCTCCACCGCGTTGCGGAGGAGCAGGCGCAGCGCCAGCTCGAGCAGGGTGGCCTCTCCGAGCACGACGCCAGGGTGCGCGGGCCCGCTCAGCGCGAGCTCGACCTGGAAGCGATCGTGGAGCTTCAGCTTGCGCACGATGGGCTCGAAGAGGCTGGCCAGCTCGATCGGCCTCGGGCGAATGCGTGACCCACCCAGCGCGCCCAGCCCGTCGACGATGCCCTGCACCCGAGCCTGCAGCCCGCTGCAGCGCTCGACCAGCACCCTCGGCCGCTCGCCCAGCTCCTGGCGCGCGAGGAGGTCGAGGCTGAGAGAGAGCGCCGAGATGGCGTTCCCCAGATCGTGGGCGAGGAAGTGCGCGAGCCCGCGGATCACCCGCACGGAGTCCTCGCGCCGCGCACGCTCGCACTCCCCACCCACCCCGCTCACCCGCTCGTCCACGGCAGTAAGCATGGACCGGGGGTCCGGCGAGTCAAGGCGGCGCCGTCGCTGCCCGCGCGCGGGTTTGCTCGGCCTGATGGGCACCGTCGGGTCGATCGCTGGACCAGCCACGCGGCCCGGAGTCCGGGACGCGAGGACCGCGTGCGCCAGCAGGGCGGCTCAGCCGACGCGGGTGACGACCTCGAGGCTCGGCGGGGTCAGGATCGCCTTCTTCACCGCGCAGTGGTCGGCGGCGCGGCGGACGGCGTCGCGGTACTTCTCCGGGAAGCTGGGCGGCAGCTCGATCTCGATCGTCACCGAGGCGAGGCGGTGGCCCTCGGGGTCGTAGCCCATCCGCTGCCGCAGAGCGATCCCGTCGGTGGGGATGCCCCGGGCCTGGCAGAAGCCGAGGACGTAGATCCCGGCGCAGGTGCCGATCGAGGCCAGGAAGTAGTTGAAGGGCGCCGGCGCGCTGCCCTCGCCGCCGCCCGCCGGGGGCTGGTCGGTGCGGATCGTGTGGCCGTCCAGCTCGGCGTCGACGCGCTTGCCGCCGGGGAAGCTGATCGTCATCTCCATGGGCGTCCTCCTCGTCTGTCTTGCTTGCCTCTACCTGGACAGAGCGCCTGGCCCCTCCGAGGTTGCACTTTGACGGCCCCCCGGCATGGTGCTACCTCTGCCGTACTGCCCCCAGGAGGACATGATGGCGAGCACGGTGCTGATGACGGGCTTCCCCGGCTTCATCGCGAAGCGACTGGTCTCCGAGCTGCTGCGCAAGGACCCCGAGGCGAGCTTCACCTTCCTCATCCAGGAGAAGCTGCGCGAGCTCGCCGAGGGCGCGCTGCGCGCTCTCGACGAGGGGCACCCC
>JAKLHH010000734.1 GCA_022710245.1 Myxococcota bacterium | reverse complement strand
CGCCGCACCCGTCGGCGAGGACTCGATCACCAGCCGCGTCTCGGAGCCGCCGCCGCCGAGGAGCAGCACGGCCAGCGTGACCAGCGCCGCGAGCAGCGCGAACACCGCCGTGACCACCCAGACCCGGGTCATGCTCCGCGCCGGCTGCGGCGGCTCCTTGCCGTGCGAGGTGGTCATCGCCGGCGAGAGGGAGAAGGAGATGATCTCCCCGGTCGGCTCGGGGAGGAGGTCCAGCCAGTACTCGGAGGTCTGGCGAGCCGCGAGCGCCTCCTGGCTCACCGAGCTGGCGAACTCCTGCCGGCGCCGGAGGTCCTCGGCGAAGGCCGTCTGCATGTACTCGGCGAGCTGCACCTGGCCCATCACGCTCCCGCTCGCCGCGAGCGCGTCCTCGATCGCCGTCGCCATCTCGTCGCCCGTCTGGAAGCGGCTGTCGGGGAGCTTGGCGAGCGCCTTCATCGCCACCCCGTCGAGCGCGGCAGGCACCTCGGGGTTGACGCGGCTCGGCGGCGAGACGTGCCCCTCGCTGATCATCTTCAGCACCATCAGCTTGCTCGGGTGCTTGAAGAGGCGGCGACGCGTGAGGATCTCCCAGAGCACGACGCCGCAGGCGAAGAGGTCGGAGCGGTGGTCGACGGCGTCGCCGCGGCACTGCTCCGGCGACATGTAGGCGTACTTGCCCTTGAGCCCCGTCGTGGTGGTCTCGGCCAGACGCTGGCGGGCCTTGGCGATGCCGAAGTCGAGCAGCTTCACCCCGCCGTCGTAGAGCATGACCACGTTCTGCGGGCTGACGTCGCGGTGCACGATGCCGAGCGGCTGGCCCTGCAGGTCGCAGAGGCTGTGCGCGTGGTGGAGCCCCTTGCACATCGCGGCCACGACCGCGGCGCCGTGCCGCTCGGGGAGCGGCTGCTCGCGCTTGAGCCCCTCGCCCATCACGCGCGCCAGGCTCTCGCCGCTGAGGTACTCCATCGCGATGAAGTAGCTCTGCTCCTCCTCTCCGAGGTCGAAGATCTGCACCACGTTCGCGTGGTTGATGCGCGCCGCGATGCGCGCCTCGTCGAGGAACATGCGGACGAACTGGTCCTGGTCCTTCAGGTGCGGGAGCAGGCGCTTGACCGCGACGAGCTTCTCGAAGCCCATCGGCCCTCGCTGGCGCGCAAGCCAGACCTCGGCCATGCCGCCGTAGCCGATACGGCCGAGGAGCTCGTACTTCCCCAGCTGCAGGGATTCCTCTCCAGCCATTCGTGGTCCGCTCGATCTGCGATCTGTATGTTATCATAGGTGTCAAATCGATGATCTCACGAGCCTCGAGCGGCGTGGTCGGCTGCCTGGTGCTCCTGCTCGTCCCCGCCGCGGCGCCGCGCGCCGAGCCGGGCGACCGGGTGCAGAAGGTCAAGCGGCTCTACGAGCAGCTGTACTACCGGGAGGCGATGGTCGCCTGCGAGGCGGCGCTCCGCGCCGGGCACAACTCGCGGGCCAACCTGATCAGCCTGCTCGGCTTCAAGGGCCTGATCGCCGCCAGCTCGGGCCGGGAGGCGGTGGCCGTCGAGGCCTTCAAGCGGCTGCTCTCCGTCGAGGCGAAGGCCAAGCTCGGGGCCGGACTCTCACCCCGGATCCGGCGCGCCTACGAGGCCGCACGGCGCTGGAGCGCACGGCACCCCCCGCTCGCGCTGACGCTGCAGTCGCCCGAGACGGTGGGCCGGCGCGGCACCTTCGGGGTCGTCGCCGAGGTCCGCGCCGATCCGCTGGCGATGGTGAGCCAGCTCGTGCTGCGGCTCCGCGCCGGGGGCACCACCAGCTACGCGGCCTACTCCGCGCCGCCCGGCCGGACGGCGAGCTGGGCGATCCGGCTCGCGGCGATCTCTGGCCTGAGCCAGGCCCGCGTCCTCGAGCTCTACGTCGTCGCGCTCGATCGGGAGGGGAACCAGGTCTGGCTGCTGGGGCACGCCACCGAGCCGAGGACGATCGCGCTGGAGGGCGCGCCGGCGCTGGTCGCGGTGCCGCCGCCGCTGCTGGTGACGCCGCCCGCGCCGCCGCCGCCGGTCGCGCGGCGGAGCTCCGTGGTCCGGGCGTGGTGGTTCTGGAGCGCGATCGGCGCCGGCGTCGCGCTGGCGACCGGGCTGGCGGTGGGCCTCGCCACGCGTTCCCCTCCGGACCGGGTCGACGCGCGGGTGACGCTGGAGACGGCGCCGTGACACGGGCGACGACCACCCCGGCGCGCGCGACGTCCGCGCTCGCGCTCGGCCTCGCGCTGGCGCTGGCGGGCTGCGATGACTCCTCCTTCTCGTTGCGCCTGGTCTTCCCCGACGCGGCCTCGCGCGCCGCGGCGACGCGGCTGCAGCTCGTCGCCGTCGATCCCTCCGCCGGGCTCACCTGCCAGCTGGTCGTCGGACGCTCGCCGGGCCAGCTCGGCACCGCGGTGCTCTCCAGCTTCGAGGCGAGCCTGGAGAGCGGTCAGGCGCCCGGTGTGCTTCAGGACGTGCCGATGCGCGCGCTCCTCATCGCGGCCGCCGTCCACGACGCGCGCGGGCTCTTCCTGCAGGCCTGCAAGCCCGTCACGGCGCGGCCAGGCGACCACGTCGAGGTGGTGCTGCGCCTCAACTGCGCTCCGGGCCGCACGCCCTGCCTCGACCTCGACGGCGACGGTGTCCCGGGCGACCAGGACTGCGACGACGAGGACCCCTGCCGCTCGCCCAAGCTGAAGGAGGCCGCGAACCTCTGCGCGCTCCCCGCCGCGAGCTTCCCGGCGCTCCCCGCCGCCTGCCTGGCGGCGCACCCGGGCCTGGCACCACCCTACTGCGGCGACGGCATCGACCAGGACTGCGACGGCGTCGACGCGACCTGCGTCGCCGACGCGGACTGCGACGGCTCCTCGCCGCCGCAGGACTGCGACGACAAGGATCCCGCGGTGCACCCCGGCGCTGCCGACGCCTGCGACGGCAAGGACAACAACTGCAACGGCGTCATCGACGAGGGCTGCAGCCCCTGCGACCTCGACGGGGACGGCCACGCGTCCTCCAGCACCACCGACCCCAGCTGCAAGCTGCCCAAGGACGACCCCGACGACTACGACGCCGGGATCCACCCCGAGACGACGAAGGACACGGGCGGGGCCGAGGGCGGCACGGTGGCGGGCGCGCTGCGCGAGTACTGCAGCAACGACCCGAGCAAGGACAAGAACGGCCTGCCGCCGCGCCAGGTCGACCACGACGGCGACGGCAAGCCGGCCAAGGACGACGGCTGCCCGACGACGACCTGCGACCAGGACGGCGACGGCTTCATGGGCGCGCAGTGCAGCCCGCCCAAGGCGCTGGAGGACTGCGACGACGCGGACCCGAAGACGTTCCCCGGCGCTCCGGACCGCTGCGGCGACGGCAAGGCGCAGAACTGCGTCTCGGATGGCGCGTGCACCTGCGACAAGGACGGCGACGGCTACTGCCCGCCGGCTGACTGCGACGACGCGAACCCGGCCATCCACCCCTGGGCGAAGGAGCTCTGTAACGGCCTCGACGACGACTGCGACGGCCTCACCGACGAGGCGAACCCGACCGCCCAGGGCGCGCTGCTCTCCACGCTGAGCCCGCTCTGCAACGACAGCAACGTGGGCGCCTGCGCGCCGCCTTGCAGCCCGGCAGGGAGCCAGGGGTGCAGCGCGGCCGGGCGCACGCTGAGCGGCGTCTGCGCCTGCAGTCGCCAGATCCCCGGGGCCAAGCAAGGCGCGAGCCGCGTGCAGTGTCCGACCGAGAGCGCGGCGAGCGGCGCAGGCGTCCGCTGCTTCGGGGCGCTGCAGCCGGCGAGCGAGCTCTGCAACAACAGCGACGACAACTGCGACGGCTCCCTCACCGACGACGGCAAGGACCAGTGCTCGGCGCCGACGGCGACCTGCTGCTCGACGCAGCCGGCCTGCCGCGATCTGAGCTCCGACAAGGCGAACTGCGGGGCCTGCGGCAAGGTCTGCGATCCGCTGCTCAGCGACCGCTGCGTGGCGCAGGAGTGCCGCTGCGGGAGCAGCCCGGCCTGCACGAACGGCCGGGTGTGCAGCGGCGCGAGCTGCATCTGCGAGGGCTGCGTCAACGGGGCGAGCTGCGTCAGCGGCAACGCCGACACCCTCTGCGGCAAGGACGGCTCCACCTGCAGCAACTGCTCGATGGCCGGGATGACCTGCTTCGCCCAGGCCTGCAGCTGCTCGGGCTGTATGTCCGGCGCGACCTGCTACGCCGGCACCAGCCTCGGGCTCTGCGGAAAGAACGGTTCGGCGTGCAAGACGTGCTCCTCCGCGAACCCCTGCATGACACCGCTCTGCACCGTCAGCGGCTCCTGTAGCAGCTCGGTCGTCGCCGACGGGACAGGGTGCACGGTGGCGGCCAGCACCGGCAAGTGCAACGGAGGCCTCTGCTGCGTCGGCTGCCTCGAGGGCGGGCAGTGCTGGGCGTCGAACGACACCACGCACTGCGGCAAGGGCGGGATCGCCTGCACCGCTTGCGTCAACCCGCAGGTCTGCAACGCGAGCGGCGTCTGCGAGTGACCGGCGGGAGCGGGACCGCGCCGGGCGGGGACCGGGGCCGGCAGGGGAGCCCTCGTGCGTGGACCGCAGCCGGTCGCGCTGGGCGCCCAGCGCCGCGCAGAACGCAACTCGCCTGGATCGATAGATAATCTGCCGTCCATCGCAGAGGGTTCAAAGGACGCGCGCAGGGCGACTTGGAGCGCCCCGCACGTCGGGCGGTGGCGGGGAGCTGCCGCGACCAACAAATTGGGTGCAGATACTCCCAGATCCAATGCGCCGTGCCGATTGGCTGATCATTGCGCGGGTTTGAGCACCACTCACACGCTGGCGACGGACCTGCCGGCGGCGTGAGACGCGGGTTAACGAAGGGGG
>JAKLHH010000733.1 GCA_022710245.1 Myxococcota bacterium | reverse complement strand
GAGGGCCTCGCCGGCGCCCCTGGCCTGCGGCTCGACCCCGCCCGCGTGCAGACGAACATCGTGATCTTCGACCTCGAGCCGCCGGCGCCCTCGGCGGGGGAGCTGATCGCGGCCTGCGCGGGGCGCGGGGTGCTGCTCTCGCAGATGGGGGCGCGTCGCGTGCGCGCGGTGACCCACCTCGACGTCCTGCGCGACGCCTGCCGGGCGGCGGCGCGGATCGTACGCGAGCTCCTCGGCTGATGCGCCGGGCTCCTCACGCCAGCTGGCGCGCGCTGGCGGGCTGTGCGCTGCTCCTCGCGCTCCCGGCCTGCCGCCCTCCCCGACCGCCAGAGCTCTACCGCCGCGCCTCCCGCCTCGAGGCCGCTGCTCAGCGCGAGGAGGCGCTCGCCCTCTACCGCGAGGGGGCCCGCGGCTGCTCCCAGGACACGCCGCCCTGCCGGCTCTACCGGCTGCGCATCGGCGAGCTGCTCACGACCATGGGCCGCACCCGCGAGGCGCTGGCTGCCTACGTGGAGCTGCGCGGCTTCTCCCGCGACCCCGCCACCGTCGCGCGCGCCAGCGATCGGGCGGCCGAGCTCCTCGAGGGGCTGCGGCGGGTGCCAGCCGCGCTGCGGCTCTCCGAGGAGACGGTCCGCCGCTTCCCGGGCGAGGTCGCGGCCGAGGACTCCCTGCGGCGCCTCCTCCGCCTGCACGCGAAGCGCGACGGCGCCGCGGTGCGCCTGCTCCTCGAGCTCTACCGCGACCTCGACAGCTCGCCGATCGCGCCGAGCCTGCTCTTCGAGGCCTCGGCGATCTACGGACGCGCCGGCCGCCAGGCCGACGCACGCGCGCTCCTCGACCAGCTCGCGGCGCGCTACCGGCGGAGCGCGCTCTGGGACGACGCGCTCTGGCAGGGCGCCGCGATCTGCGAGGCGATGCGCGACTGGGGCGGCGCGCTGGCGCGGTACCGCCGGCTGGTGGCCAGCCAGCGTGACGCGTACATCCTCGGCTCGTACAACTCCGTGCACCTCGACGACGCGCAGCTCCGGGTCGCGCGGATCCTCCTCGAGCGGCTCGGCGACGCTCGCGGCGCCGTGCGCGAGCTGGAGCGGCTGCGGGACGAGTTCCCGCACTCGCTGCTCCGCGACGACGCCCAGTGGTGGATCGCCGAGATCCACCTCAAGGCCGGGGATCGCGCGGCGGCCTGCCTCGCGCTGGCGCGGCTGATCCGCGACTTCCCCGACGGCAACCAGACGCACAAGGCGCGCGAGGCGCTCCCGTCGCTCGGGTGCGCGGCCGCGGGGCCGCGATGACCTCGTCCGTGGAGCCGACCTCGCCGTCCGCTGCCTCCTCGCCGCGACGCTGGCGGCTCCCCCGCTTCAGCCCCACCACGATGAAGCTCCTCCGCGCCGGCGCCGCCCTCGCCGTCCTCGGGCTCTGCGCCTGGGCCGCCTCGCGCCTCGATCTCCGCGGCGCGGCCCGCGCGCTGGCAGACGCGCACGTGGGCTGGCTGCTGGTCGCCTGCGCCGGCAACTTCGCGCTTGCCTTTCTCCAGAGCGTGCGCTGGAAGGTGTTCCTGCGCACCTCGAAGCCGATCAGCGTGCTCCGGCTCAACCGCTACCTCCTCGCGTCGCGCGCGGCGAGCAACCTGCTGCCCGCTCGCGCAGGGGAGCTGCTCCGCATCTACCTGCCCGCGCGACGCGACGGGCTCCCGCCGGTCACGCTGGGCTCGATCTTGGTGGTCGAGCGGATCTTCGACGCGCTCGGGCTCGCGGCGGTGGCCGCGCCGCTCCTCCTGGTCCCGGGCATGGCCGTCTGGGTGCGCGGCGGCATCCTGGTGCTCGTCGGCGGGGGCCTCGCTGGTCTGATCGCCGTCTTCCTCCTCGCGCGTCGCGGGAGCCGCGAGCAGCAGAGCTTCCTCGACCGCGTGGCGCAGTCCGTCGAGCCGCTGCGCGCCGGCCGCGCCATGCTGACCGTCCTCGGCCTCACCTTGCTCGAGTGGTACGTCGAGGTGGGGATGGTGGCGGCCTGCCTGCTCGCGGTGCGCCTGCCCGCGAGCTTCTCGGCCTCGCTGCTGGTGCTCCTCGCGGTGAACCTCGGGCTCGTCTTCCAGGTGACGCCAGCCAACGTGGGCCTCTCCGAGGCGACCGCGGTGGCAGCGCTCGCTGTCCTGGGCATCGACGGACCCAGGGCGCTCGCGATGGCGGTGCTCTACCACCTGGTCCAGATCGTCCCGGTCACCCTCGCGGGCCTCGAGGGCCTGCGGCTCCTCGGCGAGGCGAAGGCGGCCAAGGCCGAGAGCGACGCGGCGCAGGCGGCCGCGGCGAAGGCCGCGACGGTCGCGCCAGCGCCGGCGGCGATCGGAGGGGGCGCTGACGAGGTGGCCGGGGTGAACGCGAGTCCGGAGCGGGGCCGAGCTCCAAGGAGTATCCAGTGAAGAGCGTCGTCGTCAGGTGTCCCGAATGCAACGCCGTGCTCGAGGCGAGCGCGGACTCCCGCGAGGTCCGCTGCTCCTACTGCGGCACGCTGACCGTGATCCAGCGGCGGACGGGCTTCTTCCAGCGCCCCGAGCCGCTGCCGCAGCGGCCGGCAGAGGCGCCGCCGGCGAAGGTGGCCACCGAGGGACGCAAGCTCGGCGCGCTGATCGGCGGCCTGCTGTTCCCACTGGCGCTGGCCGTCGGCGCGCCGGTGGTGATCTGCACTGTCGCGATGGGCACCCGCCCGTACGGGGTCGCGGTCCTCGCCGACGTGAACGGTGACGGGACCGAGGACGTGGTCTCGCTGGTGAAGTCGCAGGAGAAGCACGTCCTGAGGCTCGCCGCCTTCGAGGGCAAGAGCGGCAAGAAGCTCTGGCGCAGCCCCGAGCTCCGCCGCGGCACCGACCTCCTCACCCTCTGCGTCGCCGGCGGAGTGGCGCTGGTGGGGGACAAGGGCGCGAGCCTGATGGGGGTCAACCTCGCCGACGGCAAGCTCCGCTTCCAGGTCCGCCTCGAGGAGGCGGTCAAGGGGCTCTGCGCGGGCGAGTCCGCGGCGACCGTCGGGGTCCTCACCGCGGACGAGAAGCTGCGCCCGCTGACCCTCGCCGACGGGAGCGTCGGCGCTCCCTTCCGCCCGCTGACCTGCGCGCCGCTCCGCTGCGACCGCGACGGCCAGGACCAGCAAGACGGCCGTTCCCTCACGCCCCCCGAGATGGGCCGCTGGAAGACGGTCCTCGACGGCATGGAGCTCGACAGGGTCCTCGAGCGCGCGGGGGTCACGCTCGTGCTGGGCTACAAGATCCCCGGCACCCAGGTGCCGATGATCGCCCTCGTGCAGCCGCCCCCGGCCCCCGGCGGCGCCGCCAAGGTGCGCGCCGGTGACTTCACCGCCGGCCACGGCGAGGCAGGCGCGCCCGAGGTCCGCTGGAAGACGGTGGTGCCGGCGGGCGACCCGCTCGCTGCCCACGCCGGGCGACCGGATCGCGAGATGCTCGCCGTCGACGACAAGGTGGTCGCGATCGCCTACGAGATGAGCAACAGCGACGCGCCCCACCACCTGACCGTCTTCTCGCTGGCCGACGGGCAGCGGCGCTTCGACGTCGCGTTGCCCGAGAAGCTGCGCAACGTGTGGGCGGTACGCCTCGCCGGGGGGATGGTCTACGTGACCAGCACCTGGGGGGCGCTGGTCGCCCTCGACGCCGAGACGGGCAAGCGCAGGTTCCTGATCGACTGAGCCCTGATCGACCGAGGCCGGTCCGAGGGCGGCTCAGGGCATGTGCATGAAGCTGATGGTGTACGGCTGGCCGGTGACCGGGTACTTCCACTGGGTGACGACCGCGCGGTAGCAGGAGCGGAGCTGATCCCCGATGCCCTCGCCGGTCACCTTCACCTTGCCCTCGCCCTTCTCGCTGACGCCCACCTCGAACTCCACCCGCAGGCCGCCGAGGCTCTCGCCGCGGCGCTCGGCGATCTTGCCGCAGGCGACCAGCGAGGCCTTGTTGGTCTGGAAGACGCGGGCCGCGAGCGCGGTGTCGAGGTCGGCCGGCTGCTGGCTCTTGTCGAGCTCGACGTTGAGCGTGCCCGGCACCATGACGTTCTTCGGCCCCCAGGCCACGGTGCCATACTCGGTGTGGGTGTAGATCTTGTGGTAGCCGCCCTTCAGCCCCTTGAAGAGCTCGGTGCGGAACGGCTTCACCCAGCCCACACGGACGCCGCCGATGAAGACCTGGATGATGAACGGCGAGCTGTTCCGGAGCCGCAGGACGCCCTTGCCGGGCGCGGGCTCGGGCGCCGCGAGGCCACGCGGGAGGAGCGGCAGGGTCACCAGCAACGCGACCGCGATCAGAGAAGCCAGCCTGGACGACATGGCCAAAGTCTAGGGACAGCCCGCGGAGTTGGCAAGCGTCTCGCGGCGGCAGCGGCGACGGTGGGCGTCCCCCCCGAGGACGACACCCTCCGGTTATCCTCCAGCCGCCTCGCAACGTGGCCAGGCCAGGAGCCGCACGGCGTGAGGGGACCCTCGTGTCTTCATGTGGATGCAGGCGTCGTGCTGCTGGCACGGTCCTGGCTAGCCTGGACACCGACACATCTCCACTCTCGAGGCCTGGCCATGGTTCGCTCGCTGCTCCTCGCTGCGCTCCTGCTGACGACGCTGCAGACCGGCGCCCTGGCTGGCCACTCCTACGATCGAGGGGTCGGCTACAAGCAAGGGTATCGCCCGACCCGGAGCGAGCGGCGAAGGCTCGAGGTGGGGGGCATCCAGGACCTCCGGGTCTCGATCCCGAAGCTCGGGGAGCAGCTCGAGGCGCTCCAGCGCCGCGCGCCCGATCTCATGCGGCTCTCCGTGCTGCAGCGCATCGATGGCCTGCCGATGTACCGCGTCGACCTCTCTGACCCCACGGTGCGGGGGGCCGAGCGAGAGAA
>JAKLHH010000732.1 GCA_022710245.1 Myxococcota bacterium | reverse complement strand
CTACGCGCAGTTCGGCAAGCTCCACACCGGCTACGAGGCGTACGTCTCCAACCCGGCCTTCATCCCCTCCAAGAACCTCGGCCACGGCGTGCTCGGCCCGATGAACACCCAGAAGTGGGCCGACATCACGAACGAGCTGAATGCGTCGCAGCAGGGCCAGAACCTGAGCGGCTACAGCCACTACATCCAGGGCACCTACTTCCGCACCTGGCCGTACGGCCCCGGCCGCTCGGGCGCCGAGGTGCGCGACGCGCACAAGGACGTCTTCGTGCTGCGCCGCGAGCTGCGCCGCCTGACCCACGGGCTCGAGGGCGGCTTCGCGGACTACGCGCCCTTCAAGTCGGTCAGCGTCCTCGACGAGACGGCGCACTTCAACCTGCTCAGCCAGCCGGTGCAGCAGATGCTGCGCGGCCTGCCGAAGTTCGGCTCCTACGCCGCGCGCTTCGCGCTGCCGATGAAGCCCTACGAGAACGAGTACCCGGCGGCGCTCGGGCTGCAGGGCCAGGACGCCGAGGCGTTCAAGGCGAAGATCATCGGCGCGCGCGCCGAGTACACGCGCACCCTCGAGGGGATCGCCGCGAACACGGCGCTCACCGGCGAGCAGAAGTCGGATCAGGCGCGCGTCGCCATCGCGAAGTTCGCGTACGACAGCGGCATCTACACCGCGCTCGACACGGCGTTCGCGAAGATCGGCCAGCGCAGCCTCGCCTCGCGCGCGCCCGCCGCCGCGCCGGCCGCCGCGCCCACCGCGCCGTAGCCCACTCGGTCCGCCCGCGCCCGGGTCTCCTCGCTCCTCGCTCCTCGCTCCACCTCCGCGGCGCACCTCCGCGGCACTGCTCCACGGCGCACCTCCGCGGCGCGCCTCCACGGCACTGCTCCACGGCCCCTCTCTGCCAACATGAGTGAGACAGCCGGCCCCCTTGAAATTAGTGTCGAGGGCGGAGAGGCTGCGGCTCATGCACAAGGGCACGAAGACGCCCCCCGAGAAGAATGGTGAACAGCGACCGGCGCCTGGCAGCAGCGGCAATCGGACGTCGAACGGGACGCTGGCGTCGGGATCGGCGCCCCCTCCGGCTCCGGGCCCTGAGGTCACCGAACTGCCTGCACGGCGGACGTTCACCGCGGAGTTCAAGGAGCGGGTCTTGAAGGAGGCGGACGCCTGCACCGAAGCCGGTGGGATTGGGGCGCTCCTGCGTCGGCACGGCTTGTACTCGTCGCACCTGACGTCGTGGCGCAGGCAGCGCGAGGAGGGCAGTCTGGCTGGATTGGCGCCGAAGCAGCGAGGGCGCAAGGCGACCCCTAAGAATCCGCTCTCCGAGGAGGTGGCCCGTCTGGAGCGCGAGAACAAGCGGCTGCTCGCCCGCGCCGAGCGGGCAGAGCGGCTGGTGGAGCTCCAAAAAAAAGTGGCCGAGCTGCTCGGGGACCCGCTTCCGCCGCCTCCGGCGGAGCCAGCCGCCGAAGAGGAGCCGCTGGCGGCCCCGGCGAGGCGGAGGCGCTGATGCAGCTCATCGCTGAGAGCCCCCCGCGACCTCGAGGCGCCTAGGCGAGGTGCCGCGCGATCACCCGCTCGAGCTCCGGCCGCGGCACCGCCCCCTGCACCTCCTCCACCCGCTGCCCGGCCCGCCAGATCATCAGCGTCGGGATCGCCTGCACCCCGAAGCGGGCGGCGAGCCCCTGGTTCTCGTCGACGTTGACCTTCACCACCTTGAGCACGCCCCCGCGGCTGCGGGCGAGCTCGTCGAGCACCGGGTGCATCGCCCGGCAGGGCGCGCACCAGGGCGCCCAGAAGTCCACGAGCACCGGCAGCGGGGACTCGAGCACCTCCCGGCCGAAGCTCGCCTCGCTGGCAGCGACCGGGTGGCGGGGAAAGACACGGGCCTTGCAGCGGCCACAGATGGGATCGTCGCGGAGCCGGGCTGCCGGGATCCGGTTCGGCGCGCCGCAGCTCGCGCAGGGTGTGATGATCGCGCCTCCCTCGGGCATGGAGCACCTCCTCTCTAAGGCTGGCTCCGTCGAGGGGAGATGCAACACCGCCGCCGCGGTCGCGCGCGCGCCGTTTGACAGCCGGCGAAGCACCGTGCGAGGATCCCTGCCGTCATGAGGCGATGCCCAATCTGTGCGCGCTCCTACGAGTCGGAGCAGCGCTTCTGTTCCATCCACGGCTTGCCGCTGGTGGAGGAGCTCGCTGTCGGCCACCGGGAGAAGGGGGAGCTCACCGGGCTCGTGCTCGACTCTCGCTACCGCCTCGCGGGCGTCGCCGGCAAGGGCGGCATGGGCATCGTCTACGAGGCGGAGAACATCCGCATCGGCCGGCGCTGCGCGGTCAAGGTGCTCCACCCGGAGGTGCAGGCCGACCCGAAGATGCGCATGCGCCTCTTCCGCGAGGTGCAGGCCACCTCCCGCGTCCGCCACCCGAACGTGGTCGACATCCTCGACTTCGGCGATGACGAGCGCGCTGGCTCGTACCTGGTGATGGAGTTCCTCGAGGGGCGCAGCCTGGGCGAGCTGCTCCGCACCGAGGGTCCGCTCCGGCTGCCGCACATCCTGCGGATCGCGACCCAGCTCGCCTCGGCGCTCTCCGCCACGCACGCGCACGGCCTCATCCACCGCGACCTGAAGCCGAGCAACGTGCGCATCCTGCCGGACGGCACCGTCAAGGTGCTCGACTTCGGCCTGGTCAAGCCGTACGAGCGGGACACCGCCCGCGACTTCGTCACCATCACCACGGGCGGCATCGCCTTCGGCACGCCGTGGTACATGTCCCCCGAGCAGGCGACCTTCCAGCCGCTCGACCCGCGCTCGGACATCTACAGCTTCGGCGTCATCCTCTACGAGGCGGTGGTCGGGCAGCCGCCGTTCACGGGGGACAACCCGCTCGAGCTGATCGACGCGCACCGCAGCAAACCCGTCCCGCTGCCGAGCCGCCTCGACCCGCCGGTGACGATCCACCCGGCGATGGAGATGCTGGTGCTCAAGGCGCTGTGCAAGGAGCCCGAGCGCCGCTTCCAGACCATCAACGAGCTCCTCGAGGGGCTGCTCGGCGTGGCGCAGCAGGCCGGCGTTCCGCTCTCCGAGCTCGAGCTGCGGGCGCCGTCGGTCTCGGTCAGCCGGATGGCCCACGTCGAGGAGGAGCTCGCGCACGTCAGCAGCGAGCCCGAGTGGACCCTGCCGGTGCCGCTGCAGACGGTGGTCTCGGTCGAGCGGATGCGCGAGGCCGTGCTCTCGCAGCTCGACGAGATCGCCGGCCGGGTGGTCGGCGCGCTGCGCGCCGTGATCCCGCGCTACCGCACCATCGACCCGCAGCTGCTCGCCGAGAGCTCGAAGGTGACCCTGCTGACCGCGCTGAAGGTCTTCGAGGAGGAGCCGCTGGCGGAGCTCCCCGAGGAGATGCAGCGGCTCGCCGACCAGCGCTCGGTCCAGCAGTTCACGCCCTCCGAGATCATCGGCGCGATGTGGATGGAGCTCTCCACCATCCGGCCGGTCTTCATGGAGCTCGGCGGCAACGACTTCGCCGCGATGAAGTCCATCGAGGAGTTCGTCGACCAGCGCATCCTCTCCTTCATCCTGAAGCTGGTCGACTACTACTTCTCCCGCTACCACCTCCGCCTGGTGCAGCTGAACGAGACGCTCTCGCGTCAGAACGAGGAGCTGATCCAGCTCCGCAGCGCGCTCACCGACCAGCTCAACCAGGCCTCGCGCCAGCTGATCGAGGCCGAGCAGCTGAAGGCGCGCGTGGTGGAGACGATCTCCTCCGGCGTCGTCCTCATCGAGCGTGACAGCCGCCGGGTCAAGATCTTCAACCGCATGATGGAGAAGCTGAGCGGGGTCGCCGCCAGCCAGGCGATCGGCCGGCCGATCGAGGAGGTGCTCTCGTTCGTCGACGGCGTCCCCTTCGATGAGTTCACCGAGCAGATCCGGCTGCACGGGCAGGTGGGGCTCCGCAAGCTCTGGGTGCGGCTGCCGAACGGCGCGCAGCGGGCCGTCTACCTCTCGGGGCAGACCTTTCAGGACTCGCTCGGCGCGGTGCTGGGGACGCTCTTCATCATCGACGACGTCACCGAGCGCGAGCACATCGTGGAGAGCTTCAGCCGCTACCTCTCGCGGGAGGTGGTCGACCAGGTCCTGCGGCGTGGCCGCTCGTTGCAGCCCACCGGCGACACCCGGCGGGCCGTGCTGCTGGCGGCCAACATCCGCGACTTCCGTCGCCTGAGCAAGCCGCTCGCCCTCGACGCGGTCGTCGAGCTCCTCACCGACTACGTGCGCGCGGTGAGCGACGCCGTCTTCCGCCACGGCGGGAGCATCCACACGGTGGTCGGTGATGGCATGCTGGTCTACTTCGACAACCTGCGCGAGACGTGCACGCCGGCCGTGAAGGCCGCGGTGGAGCTGCTGGCCCGCCTCGAGGGCGTCAACCAGCGCCGGGAGGAGCGCAAGCTCCCGCGCATCGACGTCGGCGTCGGCATCCACGTGGGCGAGGTGCTGGTCGCCAACGTGGGCGGCAAGCGGCGCATGGTGCACACCGTCGTCGGCGACGCAGCGCTGGTCGCGCAGGCCCTGCAGGAGGTCGCCTCGGGGGGCGAGATCCTGGTCACCTCGGAGGTGGCCAAGTCGGTCGAGGGGTTCAAGCTGGAGAACGGCCCGGTGGTGTCGGTCGACGGCCAGGCGCAGCCGATCGAGGCCTTCCGCGTGGCGTTCGACCTCGAGCCTATCGTCGAGCCCAGCCCCGAGTGAACGCGGAGCGTCCCGGAGCGGACGCGAGGACCGGCGCCGCCCGCGAGCTGGCCCTCCGGGTGTCGGGTCCCCACGCGCCGCCGGACGTCGAGCTCGCGAAGGAGGCCTGCGATGGTGAGGATCGTCTGGCTACGCCACGCCTCGGTGTTGCTCGAGGG
>JAKLHH010000731.1 GCA_022710245.1 Myxococcota bacterium | reverse complement strand
CGTCCGCGTTTTTCGCGTCGAGGCAGGTCCCGCCCAGGTCCCCGCAGATGGTGTCGCAGTCGTCGCCGCCAGTCACCGAGTAGAAGCTGCAGCTCGTCGCGGTCTGCTGGCAGAGCACGTAGGCCGAGGTGGCGCCGTACAGCTGGTCGCAGGTCTTCTTCCCCGGCAGGTCGGGCGTCCCCGGCAGGTCGGGCGTCCCCGGCAGATCGGGCTTCAGCAGATCGGGCTTGGCCGGCAGATCGGGCTTGGCCGGCAGATCGGGCTTGGCCGGCAGGTCGGGCTTGGCCGGCAGGTCGGGCTTCGGCAGATCAGGGCGCAGCTGATCCACTGGAGCGTCCGCGACGGAGCCGTCACCCGGCGCGTCTGCCGCCGCGTCGGGCCGGGCACCATCCTGCCAGCCCGCGTCGGGCCCCGCCTCGTCCGCCGCGTCGAGATCGTGGACGGTGGCGTCCGCGGCAGGGCCGATACCCGAGGCGTTGAAGCGGCAGGCCGGGACGAGCAGGAGCGTGGCGAGGAGCAGCCGGGGCGAGCATCGGAGCAGTGGCCATCCCGCCATGGCTCCAGTATACGCCGAAGGAGCCGGGCGGGGTCAGCCCGCGAGACGCTTGAGGCGCTCGGCCAGCTCCGGGGCGAGGACGCCGTCGGCGCGCAGCTGGTCGATCAGCTCGAGGCGCCCTGCATCCGACGTCGTCCCGGGCGCGGGGGCTCGCTTCAGGCAGGGCTCGAGCGGGATGTCGGAGAGGCAGGGGCCGACCGGCGGCGGCTTGATGGGCTTGGGCGGCCGCCGGATCGAGAGGCAGACGTGCGTCCGCGGCGGCGGCTTCGAGAGGCAGGGGCCGACCGGCCGCACCGCCGCGTCCGCGCGCCGGGGCTGCGAGAGGCAGGGACCGACGTGGGTCGCGCCGGCGTCTCCGCGACGCAGGATGCGTGGCTTGAAGCACGGCCCGACCCTGGCGTCGAGCGTTGGCCGCGGCCGCTGCAGGCAGGGCTCGACACGCGCATCGCGCCGGTCGGGCGCCACGCTGAGGCACGGCCCGACGCCGCCGCCGCGGCAGCCGCGATCGCTGCAGGCCGCCAGCGAGAGCGCGCCGGTGACGAGGCCGCCGAGGAGGAGCAGCCCGCCGAGGAGCGAGCCGGCCGGGACGGCGCAGCTGGTGAGGAGCAGGCCGGCCGCGAGCGCGAGCCCGCAGCGGGCGAGGGTGCCGGTGTTCGCGAGCAGCTGTCTCATTCGGCTTGCCTCCTCCAAGGAGTCACTCACCGCGCCAGGAAGAGGCGCAGGACGCCCACCGCCACGCAGACCAGGCCCCAGCCGATCAGGCGCGCGACCTTCCAGCGGGTGCGCGCGCGCTCCTCGTCCTCGGAGCGGTCGATCAGCTTCACGGGCTGCGCCTCGCTGCCGCGGAAGACGGGCACCGGCCCGGCGGGCCGGTACGCGCCCGTGGGATCCGGCTCCCACACCGGGACGCCCGTGACGTGCACCTCGCAGCCCGGCTCGAGGCCGCCGACGAGGCAGGTGGGCTCGGCTTCGCCGCCCTCCGCCGCGCCGGTCGCGGGCTGCGTGGCGGTCGCGGCCTCCGCGTCCGCGCCCGAGCCTGCGCTCTCCTCCGCGTCACCCCGCGTCCGCGTCGGCGCGCCGCGGATCGCCACCGCCTCCGCGCCGCGGAGGACCTTTGTCCTCGTCGGGGAGAGGTCGAGCTGCGCCGTGGCCAGATCGACGAGCACGGTGCCGATCTCCGTCTGCAGGGGCAGCAGCGCCGGTCGCGCCACCACGCCGCGCGCGGGATCGAGGGTGCACCAGGCCGCGAGCGGACCCTCGAGGCCGCCCGGCGGGGGCACGTCGCCGACCGCCTTGCCGCCGATCTCCACCTCACCGGCGGCGCTCCGTGGATCGAGCCGACGGGCGCGAGCCAGACGGCGCAGGTGGCGGACCACGCCGGGCGTGATCACCGCGATGGCGAAGACCGCCACGGCGAGCAGCATCACCGCCGCGCCGCCGCGGATCACGCGCGCCAGCGCGAAGCAGCCCCCGCCGAGTGAGCCCGCCCAGATGAGCTTGAGGAGGACGCTCTCGCTGAGGAAGAGGGAGAAGATGGCCAGGAGCAGCGAGACCGCCGCGTCGAGCCAGAGCTGGGGCAGCCAGATGAGGAGGGCGAAGCCGAGGACGTAGAGGACCGACTCCAGCCGGGCGTCCTCGCGAGCGAGGCTGCGCCCGCGCAGCCACATCGCCACCGCGACCGCGAGCAGTGCCGCGCTCAGCACGACCTGGGGCTGCAGCAGCCACATCGCTCCACGCTAGCACAGCTGGCGGGCGAAGCCGAAGGTGAGAGGCGCGACACCGCGAGGGTGCGAGCAGGTCGGCTCCTCGCCTCGGATCCCACGGCGTTCGAGGCCGCGCTGCCGCGAGCACCGCGAGCTCCCTTGCGCCGGCGCTCGCTCTCTCGCGCGAGGCCGTCGCGGACGAAGACGCGACGACCGAAGTAGGCTCGTCATGTCTCACCAGGCCCTGATCGCCAGGCCCTGACATCACCAGGCCGGAATCCAGCTCAAGCTCCGCGCCCTCTGTCCGTTGATAGCGATGTGGGCCTCCGTCCGAGGCAGGTCCATAGAGATGGAGCGCGAGAGATGAACAGGCCCGCGTCCCCCCCTGGTGCACCGCTCGTCACGGTGATCTTCCTCGGCCGGCCCTCGGAGCCTGGCTACCGGGAGTCCTTTCGAAGCCTGCTCGGTCAGACCTTCCAGCGCTTCGAGTGCCTCGTCGTGGAGCTGGCCGGGCCGCACGGCGAGCACGTCGAGCTGCCAGGCGCGGCGGCGGCGCCGGAGCGGATCCGGTATGTCCGGGCCGCGACCCCGGGCCTCGCCGCGGCCAAGAACGCCGGCCTCGAGGCAGCGCGCGGGGTCTACGTCGCCTACCTCGAGGCGCCGGACCGCTACTGCCCCGGGCACCTCGAGACGCTCGTCGGGGCGATGCAGGACCACGCCATCGCCTACACCGACGCCTGGCTCGCGCACATCTCGCGTGCGGCCGATCGCGAGGGCCCGGAGGTCCTGACCCGGGAGGCGTTCCCCGCGGAGGACTTCGATCCCGAGCGGCTGCTGGTGCGCAGCCCGATCAACCTCTCGAGCGTCATGCACCACCGCGACTGCGTGCGCGCGGCGGGAGGCTTCGACGAGGCGCTCCAGCCATGCGAGGACTGGGACCTCTGGGTGCGCCTGGCCGATCGCTACGCACCACACCACCTGCGAGAGGCGACCTGCGAGATCTGCCTCGCGGTCGAGCGCAAGCCTGCAGAGACCGCACGGCTCGTGCAGGCGCTGAAGGCGGAGAACCGCCTGCGCGCGAAGCACCGCGGCCTGCTGCGTGGGCGAGACGCGGCGCTGCTGTATCTGGACTACTCGGCGCGCGTCAACCTGCTGCTCGAGCTGGGCGCCGAGGAGGCCGCGCTCGAGGCGATGGCCGACCTCGCCCAGCACGAGCCGTCGCACGGCGGCGCGCGCAGGGACCTCGCCTACCTCTGCAGCTTCCACGGCGACGTGGCGAGAGGCGTCGAGGTCCTGCGGCGGCCCGGCGGCCCGGCGCTCGAGCGCGGCATCCTCGAGCAGGAGCGCGCCATCGTCGAGCTGCTGGCCAGGCAGGGGCGCGTCGACGAGGCCAGGGTCATGCAGGAGGCGCTGCTGGCCGCGCACCCGGAGGACGCGCACGGCTACAACAACCTGGGCGTCCTCGCCTGGACCCAGGGGCAGATGGAGAAGGCGTACGCCCTGCTGCGGCTCGCGGCCGAGCTCGAGCCCCACTGCCTCGAGGCGCAGCGGAACCTGGCGCAGCTCTCCCTGGCGGTCGGCAACACCGCCCAGGCGGCGCGCCACTGCCGGCGGGCGCTCGAGCTCGATGCGTCCGACGCGGAGGCGCAGCGCCTCGCGCTGGCGATCGAGCGCCAGCGTCAGGCGGCGGCGAGCCCGCCGGTGCAGCAGAGCCCGGCGTGCGCGAACTAGACCAGAGAGGGACGCGAGCGACCGGACCGGTCGGCGCGTAGGGACCCCCGGCGGCGGGACGCGAGAATGGCTCTCAGCATCGGCTCCCAGCTCAGCCTCCAGAGCGCGCTCTACGGGCAGCTCCTGCCGGCACCCCGCGCGACCTCGTCGCTGAGCAACGCCATCGCGGAGCAGTTCTACGCCCAGCAGGGCTCGCTGATCCTGAACCGCACGCCCAGCACGACCCGCGCCATCCTCTACCAGAGCACGCTCCAGCACGCGGTGGACCTGGAGCGCTCGGCGTGGGCGCTGCAGGGGCGCCCCGGTCACGACGCGCTCCTCTCGGAGCGGACCTTCCTCTCCTCGGACACGACGAAGGTCCGGGGCTACGTCGGCGCCGCCTGGTCGCGGCCGACCAACCCGGCGGGGCTCCGCGTCGAGGTCTTCAGCACCTTCGCGGGCAAGCCGCAGACGGTCATCTCGAACACCGCCGACGTCAGCGGCAGCTGGAGCGGACCGCGATCGGTGCAGGGCTTCCGGCTCAGCGTGGGCGGCACCGACCACGACCTCTCCGTCGACACCACGCTCCTCACCACCACCGGCCAGGTGCTCCGCGGCATCGCCGGCGCGATCAACGCGAAGGCGGGCAGCACCGGGGTCGTCGCCACGGTGAAGTCGATCGACGGCAGCGCCTACCTCGACGTCACCTCCGACGGGAGCGTGGCGCAGACCTTCTCGCTGACGGACACCGGCGGGACGCTCCTCGCCACCGTCGGCGCCAGCAGCGGGACGACCGCGAACCCGGGCGCCGGGACCGGCGGCGTCCTCGGCCCGGAGGCGATGATCCGCTACCGGATCGATAACGGTGAGGTGCAGACGGTCGCGGCGAGCGCGCCGAAGGTCGAGCTGGCCGGGCTGAGCACCGG
>JAKLHH010000730.1 GCA_022710245.1 Myxococcota bacterium | reverse complement strand
GTCTCGGCGCTCCTCCTCTCCCCGAGCGCGGCCGAGACGGCTCTGTGGACTGACCCCTGGCGCTCCTCTTCTCCCCGAGCGCGGCCGAGACGGCTCTGTGGACTGACCCCTGGCGCTCCTCTTCTCCCCGAGCGCGGCCGAGGCGGCTCTGTGGACTGCCCCCTGGCGCCCCTCCTCCTCGAGTCTGGCCACGATCCTGCTGTCCTCGAGCTCGAGCGTCAGAGCGAGTGCGAGCGGCCGAGCGCGGCGATGCGATCGGCCACGCGGAGGGCGTTGGCCTCGATGGTGAGCGTGTTGGGCACGGCGCCGCTGGTCGGCATGAAGCTGCCGTCGACGACGAAGAGGTTCCGCACCTCGTGCGAGCGGCAGTCCCGGTCGAGCACCGAGGAGGCGGGGTCAGTCCCGAAGCGGCAGGTGCCGGCGATCAGCCAGTAGGTCTTCTGGCCGAGGCGCGTCGAGCGCACCCGCTGCGCGCCCATCGTGCGCAGGACCTCGAGGCCCTTCTCGACGCAGGCGCGGTTGGCCTCGGCGTCGAGCGGGTGCGGGTGGACCTCGAAGCGGGCCACTGGCAGCCCCCAGCGGTCCTTCACGTCCTGAGCGAGGGTGACCCGCGAGGCGGCCGTGGGCAGCGTCTCCGAGAAGACCTCGAACTCCAGCTCGCGGACCTCGCGCGTCACCCGCCGGAGCGCGTCCTTGAGGGCGGCCCCCCAGAGCGGCTCGCGGCCCTCGGTGGCCAGGCGCTCCGCCGTGTAGATCGGGTTCGCGTGCGGGAGGAGGTAGCTGACCGTGCCGCCCTTGCGCGGAGCGCCGCCGTCCCGGGTGAGGTAGAGGTCCTGGAACGAGCGGTGCACGAAGGGCTGCCGCCAGTCGATCCGCGCGAGGCGCGGGTCGCTGCGCGGGAGCTCGCCGACGCCGGCGCCGAAGCCCATGAACATCAGGTTGCGGCCGACCTGCCCGCTGCGGTTGCCGAGGCCGTCGGGGTGGGCGGGCGAGCGGGAGTGGAGGAGCAGGCGCGCGGTCTCGATGGCCGAGCAGGCGAGGACCACGACGCGAGCGCGCAGCCGGTGCTCGTCGCCCCGCGAGTCGAGGTAGCGGACCCCGGCGGCGCGCCCGCTCGCGTCGACCTCGACGGTGTGCACGTGGCTGAGCGGGCGCACCTGGCAGCGTCCGGTCGCGAGCGCCTTGGGGAGCAGCGCGGAGAGCGCGGTGGAGCGCGCGCCGACGTCGCAGCCGTAGCTGCCGCAGAGGAAGTTGAGCTGGCAGCGCGCGCGCCCCTGCCAGGCGCGGGAGAGGATCGCGCGCGCCGTGGGGTAGGCATGCAGGCCTAGCTTGGCGCACGCCTCGTCGATCAGGAGCGCGAGGCCGTTCTCCGGGAGCGGCGGCAGCGGCAGCGGGCGACGGAAGGTCTCCAGCGGGTTGCGGCGCGCGTCGCCAGAGACGCCGAGCTCGAGCTCGGCGCGCTCGTACCACGGCAGCAGCTCGTCCCAGGTGATCGGCCAGTCGGCGAGCGCGCTCCCCTCCACCGCGCCGAGGAGCGCGCGGAGCCGCAGGTCCTCGGGATGGAGCCGGTAGGTGAAGCCGCTCATGTGCACCGTCCCGCCGCCGACGCAGCAAGCGGTCCAGCCGTCGGTCGTGCGCTGGGAGCGACCGCCCTCGACCTTGACGTGCGGCTCCTCCGAGGCGAGCGGGACGAAGATGTCTCGCCGGCAGAAGGCGATCTCGTCCTTGACGAAGTCGCGCTGGTCGTAGGACGGGCCCTTCTCGAGGACGACGACGCGGAGACCCGCGCGCGCGAGGCCGAGGGCGGCGGACGCGCCGCCCGCGCCGCTGCCGACGACGACCGCGTCGAGCTCGCCGCGCCGCTCGAGGTCCGGGCCGAGGGGAGCGCCGTGACGCGGCTCCATCAGCCCCGCCCGCGATAGGGGCAACGCGGCCGGGGCGGGCGCGGCGTGTACCCGAGAAAGCGCCAGCCTGCCTGGTCGCGGTTGCCGCCGTAGACAGGGTCGCAGAGGAAGCCCTCGAGGGTCAGCGTGAGGACCACCAGGAACCAGTGGCGGCTGGAGTAGCGGCGCTCCAGCTGCACGCCGCGCTGCAGCTCGCGCAGCACCTCGTCCTGCGCGGCGGGCGCGAGCTGAGCGAAGGCCGCGCCGCGACGGCGGGCGCGGACCTCGAGCTGCCGCAGGCCGGCGAGGATCTCCTCCTTGAAGCTGCCGATGTGCGCCGTGATCAGCTGCGCGTCGATGTAGTTGACCACGTTCGCCTCGGTGGCTCCCGGGTCGGCGTCGGTGGGGATCAGGCGCGCGCAGGCGGCCCTCAGCGTGTCCCACTGCGCAGCGTCGAGCACCCGGCCAGGGCCGGAGACGCGCAGGTCCTCAGCCCCGCGAGGCGCGACGGGCGCAGGGCGCCGGCGGCAGGCAGCGAGCGGAAGAGCCGGCAGGACGGCAGCAGTCTTGAGGAAGCGGCGGCGCTCCACCCCGCGAGGCTACCACCCACGGGGCGGCGAGGGAAGCTCAGCGACCGGACATGTCAATGCTCAGCGACTATGTCGCCCCACAACTGCTCAGGCAAAATGTCGCCCGTTGGGGGGTGCAGGGGGGCGAAGCCCCCCCGCGTTCCCGAGTGAATGAAATCGTCGTCGAGGCTGTGGACCCTGTGGAGCCGGGCCCGGCTTACGAGGTTGTGGTCGGGTCGGTGGGCGGGCAGAGGTGCTGCTGAGCGCCACCCACGCGTGACCGCCCATCGAGCCGTCCACAGCCGAGTGGGCCTGGATCCACAAGTCCACAGCCGCCTCACGGCAGTGCTGCCGCGACGCGGCTGACGGCCGTGCGGAAGGCTTTCGAGGCGGCGGGGCGCTTCCGGCGTCGCGCAGCGCGGAGCTCCCCGACATCCGTCGCCGGTGCTGTGGCTATCAGACCATCGCCCCAGTACACGCCCCAGCTGCCGTCGAGGTACTGGCGCACTTCAACCTTTGCCTTGGCGTAGCTGCGTCCACGAGGCCCCGAGGGGATGTCGATGACCATGCCGCTGAGCCGCACGGCGTTGTCGTTCGAGACGGTCGCGTCGTAGCAGAAGCTGCAGACCCGCCGGAGGTCGATCTTGCGCGCGGGCCGCCAGGCAGGCGTTGCCTCGCGCGGCTCGACGGCAAACCGTCGGTTGTGGTCGGGCCGGTAGCGGTCCAGCACGGCGTTGGCCTCAGCACAGGTCTTCGCACCGGCCAGGCGCAGCTCCGAGGTCAACCGGTCCTGCAGCGTCCCCCAGAGCCGTTCGACGCGTCCCTTGGCCTGCGGTGACAGCGCGTAGATGGGTTCGATGTCCAGTGCCTTCAGCGCCCTCCCGACCTGCGTGGGGTCCTGCTCTCCCCGCAGCTCCTCCTCCAGCGTCCAGTGGTCGTCGTTCCGCTTGAGCGAGCCATGGCGGTCCATGTACGCGCTCAGAGGGATGCCCTTCTCGCGCACGATGGCTTCAAGCACTCTCAGGTAACCAGCCGCGCACTCCTGGTCGAGAAAATGTGCGCCGGGCAGCAGCTCTCCCGTGGCGTCGTCGATGGCGCCCATCAAGCACAGCTCGGGCCCTCGGTCCTCCAGCCAAGGGTGCCGGCTACCATCCCAGAGGACCATCAGCCCCGCCTGCGGCTTTCGGTCGCGCCGTCGACGGTGCTTGGGCGGCCGACGCTTCCGAGCTGCTCCGACTCCCGCCGCTCGCAGGATGCGCTGGACGCTCGCTCGCGAGATGTCCAGCTTCTCGGCCTCGACGAGTTTCTCGGTCAGGTGCTGGTCATTGAAACCCTGGTACTTCGTGCGGGCCAGTCGGACGACCTTGGCTCGTACCGTGTCGCTGGTCCGATTGGATGGCGACCTGCCCGTATTGCCATGCGCCACTCCGTCGGTGCCATACTCCTTGACCGCTGCGCGCACCCGCTCGACCTGTCGCACAGATAGGCCCAGAACCTCGCTCGCCGCCCTCACCGTCAGGACTCCTTGCTCCACTCGACGTACAACATCCAGCCGTTTCCACTCTCGTTCGCTCATCCGTAGCATCCCTCCGGCGTATCAGAGGGCGACAGATTCGCTGAGCAGTTAGTGCGACATTATCCCTGAGCTACAACAGCTCAGCGACCGGACAATTCACTTGTCACCAACACTCAGCGACCGGACATGTCGACGCTCAGCGACCGGACACTCTGCCCTGCTCTGTTCGCGGCCTCCGGACGCTCCGCGACGAAGAAATTGCGGCGGTCTCATCCCGGAGCGGCCGGAGGCCACGAGGACCCGCACGACCTGCACGCAGCGACCGGGCATTTCACCTGTCACCAGCACACCAACCGGGCGACGTGCGGTCGGGCCTCCGAGGAGCGCACGGGTTGCGCGCTCGCGGCGACGCGTGGGATGCTCGGCTGGTCAGTCGCGAGGAGGTCATCGTGAAGCGCACCATCGCCCCCGGCCCATACCTCGTACCGATGCCAACGGTGCTCGTCGGCTCGGTTGTGGAGGGTCGTCCCAACTTCCTGACCGCAGCCTTCTGCGCCATCGTGAACATGCGGCCGCCGACCATTGCTTGTGGTCTCAACCCGAAGCACCGCACCTGCCGCGGCATGGTCGAGCGACGGAGCTTCAGCATCAACTTGCCCACCCGCGCGCAGGTGCAGATCACGGATCACTGCGGGCTGGTCTCGGGCGACCAGGTCGACAAGAGCGCCCTCTTCCAGACGACTCCCGGCCAGCTGACCGGAGCGCCGATGATCAGCGCCTGTCCGGTCACCGCCGAGTGCCGGCTGCTGCAGAGCCTGCCGCTCGAGGTCGACACGATCTACCTGGGCGAGATCGTCGCGGTTCATGCGGAGGAGAGCGTGCTCACCGACGGAAAGCTCGACTGGAGCAAGCTCGACCCGCTCATCTTC
>JAKLHH010000073.1 GCA_022710245.1 Myxococcota bacterium | reverse complement strand
CACGGAGGGCTCGCGATGACCGCGATGGGCGCGATGACCGCAGCCACGGAGGGCTCGCGATGACCGCGACGACCGCGATGACCGCAGCCGAGCTCTACGCGCTGCCCGCGCCAGGGCAAGAGCCGCGGTTCGAGGTGGTGATCGGCCTCGAGGTGCACGCGCAGCTCGACACCGCGAGCAAGATCTTCTGCGGCTGCTCCACCCGCTTCGGCGCGCCGCCGAACACCCACGTCTGCCCGGTCTGCTCCGGTCAGCCCGGGGTGCTCCCCGTGCTCAACGCGCGGGTGGTCGACTACGCGCTGCGGATGGCGCTCGCCACCGGCTGCCGCGTGCGCGGCCGCAGCCGCTTCGCGCGCAAGAACTACTTCTACCCCGACCTGCCGAAGGGCTATCAGATCTCGCAGTACGACGAGCCGCTCGCCGAGGGCGGCGCGGTGGAGTTCTGGCACGAGGGGACGCTCCGCCGCGTGGGCCTGACGCGGATCCACCTCGAGGAGGACGCGGGCAAGAGCCTGCACCCCGCCGGCTCGCCGAGCTCGCTCGTCGACCTCAACCGCGCCGGGGTGCCGCTGATCGAGATCGTCAGCGAGCCCGAGCTGCAGAGCGGGGCCGAGGCCGCCGAGTACATGCGCACGCTGCGAGCCATCGTGCGCGCGCTCGGCATCTGCGACGGGAACCTGGAGCAGGGCTCGCTCCGCTGCGACGCGAACATCTCGCTCAGGCTGCGCGGCGAGGCGCGCCTCGGCACCAAGGCCGAGGTGAAGAACCTCAACTCGTTCCGCTTCGTGCAGCGTGCCCTCGAGTACGAGGCGGAGCGGCAGCGCCAGGTCCTCGCGCGGGGCGGCGCGGTGGTGCAGGAGACGCGCCTCTGGGACTCCGACCGAGGCGTCACCGAGAGCATGCGCTCGAAGGAGGAGGCGCACGACTACCGCTACTTCCCCGAGCCCGACCTGCCCCCCGTCGAGGTCGCCCCCGAGCTCCTCGAGCGGCTGCGCGCCGAGCTCCCCGAGCTTCCGCTCGCGAGGCGGGCGCGCTTCATCGCCGAGCAGGGGCTCCCCGAGCAGGACGCCGCCGAGCTCACCCGCGAGCGCGAGCTCGCCGACTACTTCGAGGCGGCGGTGGCCGCCGGCGCCCGCCCCCGCGCCGCGGCGAACTTCATCCGCAGCGAGCTCCTCTCCCGCGTCAGCGACGCGCGCGAGCTCGCGCAGGCGCCGGTCTCACCGCAGGCGCTGGCCGGGCTCCTCGCGCTCGTCGAGGGCGGCCGCGTGAGCGGCAAGCTGGCCAAGGAGATCCTGCCGCGCATGTGGGAGAGCGGCCGCTCCGCCGAGGAGATCGCCACCGCCGAGGGCCTCGTCCAGCAGAGCGACGCGGGCGCCATCGAGGCCGAGGTGCTGCGCGTCATCGCCGCCAGCCCGGCGCAGGCCGAGCAGTACCGCGCGGGCAAGCAGAAGCTCTTCGGCTACTTCGTCGGGCAGGTGATGAAGGCGACGGCGGGCAAGGCGAACCCGGCGCTGGTCAACGAGCTCTTGAAGAAGCACCTCGGCTCCTGAGCCGAGGCCCGCCTTCGAGAGAGGCGCTGCAGATCGCCGCGGCTTTGCACCACCCAGGCCGGTGCGGCGCCGCGACGACGCGAGGAGACGATGAGCGAGAAGAAGAAGCTCTGGGAGGAGTGCCTGAGCCCGCTCTACTGGGACGAGGGCAAGGTCGTGATGCTCGACCAGCGCCTCCTGCCGACGCGCGAGGTCTGGCACAGCTACGCCAGCGCGGGCGAGGTCGCGCGCGCGATCCGCGAGATGGTGATCCGCGGGGCGCCGGCCATCGGCTGCGCGGCGGCCATGGGGGTCGCCGCCGCCGCGCGGCAGCTCCCCGACGAGCGCGCGGGGTTTCACGAGGGGCTGGCCGCGGCCTGCGCCGAGCTGGCGGCCTCGCGCCCCACCGCGGTGAACCTCTTCTGGGCGCTCGAGCGGCAGCGGCAGGTCGGCGAGCGGGTCCTCGCCGCGGAGGGTCCGGCCGCGGCGCGCGCGGCGCTCGAGCGAGAGGCGATCGCGATCTGGCACGAGGACATCGCCTGCTGCCGCGCCATCGGCCGGCACGGCGCGGCGCTCATCCCCGACGGCGCCACCGTGCTCACCCACTGCAACGCCGGCGCGCTCGCCACGGGCGGCTACGGCACCGCGCTCGGGGTGGTGCGCGCGGCGGTGGAGGCGGGCAAGCGGATCCGCGTCGTCGCCGACGAGACGCGGCCCTACCTGCAGGGCGCGCGGCTGACCGCGTGGGAGCTCCACCGCGACGGCATCGACGTCACGCTGATCTGCGACAACATGGCCGGCGCGCTGATGCGGCGGGGCGAGATCACCTGCGTCGTCGTGGGCTCGGACCGCATCGCGCGCAACGGCGACGTGGCGAACAAGATCGGCACCTTCAGCGTGGCGGTGCTCGCCCACCACCACGGCCTGCCGTTCTACGTCGCGGCGCCGCGCTCGACCATCGACCGCGCCACCGCCGACGGGAGCGGCATCCCGATCGAGGAGCGCGCGGCGCGCGAGGTCACCCACCTCGGCGAGACGCAGCTCGCGCCGGACGGCGTCGGCGTGCGCAACCCGTCCTTCGACGTGACGCCGCGGGAGCTCGTCACGGCGGTCATCACCGAGGTCGGCCTCGCCCGCCCGCCCTGCGAGGAGACCATCGCCGCGCTCTTCTCTTCGCCTGAGAAGTGAGCCGGGGGGCAGGACCGTGTGGGCAGCGGGGGCAGCGTCGGTAAGAAGCCGAATGCCAGAGCGTGAGCAGGGCGTGAGCAGGGCGTGAGCAGGTGAGTGCAGGAGCAGCGGGAGCGAGGGCGGAGCGGGCTACGTGTTGGTCGCGGCAGCTGCCCGCCACCGCCCGACGTGCGGGGCGCCGCTCCTACTTCTTCTTCCCCAGCTTCAGCCCGAAGAGGCCCTTGCCCTTCGACTCCTCCTTCTCCTTGCGCATGCTCATCAGCCGCAGGTGGCGGTTCGCCTCGACGTGGCCCTCCTGGATCTCCACCGTCTTCTGGAAGCAGGTCCTGGCGCGCTTCTCATCGCCGAGCGCGAGGTAGACCTCGCCCAGGTAGTAGTGACAGACCGGGTTCTGCGGCGAGATCTTGATCGACTGCAGCAGCCGCTCCTTGGCCTTGGGCAGCACCGCCTGCCGGTTGCTCTTCGGGTCGGAGAAGATGGTCCAGGCGAGCCAGGCCAGGTGCTCGCCCTCCTTGTCATTGAGCCGCCACGACTCCTCGAAGCACTTCACCGCCTCGGCGAAGTTCTTCTTGCGGAAGAAGATGACGCCCTTCTGAAAGGTGAACTCCGCCTCCAGCGCGTTCTGCGCCTCCTTCCTCGAGGGCGCGCCCTCCAGCTCCTCGTCGTAGGCCTTGCGCTGGGCCTCGTCGGTGAGGACCGTGTGCGCCTCGTTGATGCGACGGAAGATCTCCTCGGCGACCGCGTTCATGTCGCTCAGGCCGAGCGCCGCGCAGCGATCGGGGTGGTAGATCTTGGCCAGGCGGAAGTAGGCGTCGCGGACCTGGTCCGCGGTCGCGTCGCGCTTGATCTCGAGCACGTCGTAGTGGTGCTGGTCCTTGATCCGCTCGCGGGTCTTCTTGAGCAGGGTCTTGTGCTCCATCACCGCCTGCGTCGAGGGCACCGCCGGGGTCTGGCCCGTCGGCCGACTCGGCCGGCCGGGGTCGGACGCCTCGCGACCGCCCGGCACCCGCGGCAGGCCCGGAGAGGAGGGCATGCGCGGCAGCGTCGCCCCTGGCGAGGAGGGCACGCGCGGCAGCGCCGCCCCCGGCGAGGAGGGGACGCGGGCGACCCCCGGCCCCGCGGGCGGGCGCGCCGCGGGCTGGGACTCGCGCGAGGCGCGCCGCGGCCGGTCTGGCACGTCGTAGCCCGCCGGTGCGGGGGGGGCGATCGCCTGCGGCAGCGACGGGCCCGTCATCTCGAGGTTGAAGCGCGGCAGCGACGGGCCGGTGACGTCCAGCGCGTCCGGCGGCGGCATGATGATCGGGCCGCTGGGAGGCGGCGGCGTGATCACCGGCGTCGGGCTCGGCTCCGGCCCCATGATGATCGGCCCCAGGCCCGCGGGCGGGGCGATCGGCGCCGGGCCGAGTTCGGGCGGCGGCGGGGTGATCATCACCGGCGGCGGCGCGATGATCACCGGGGAGGAGCCGCTGCCAGGCAGGTCGATGGTGGGGATGAGCGGCGTCGCCCCCTCCGTCGCCGTCGTCTCGCCGTCGAACGCGCGCGGCAGCGAGGGCGATGTCGTGTCCGCGTCGAAGCGCGGCAGCGAGGGCCCGGTGACGTCCAGCGCGTCTGCGCGCGGCAGCGAGGGCCCGGTCATGTCCTGGGTGAAGGCGCGGGCGAGGTCCTCGAAGCCCGGGATCGACGAGGACGAGGCGTGCAGCGGCGCGCGGGCCTCGGCGCGCGGGGAGGAGCCCTCGCGCAGGTGCTGGGCGCGGAGCTCGGCGCTCGGCACGCGGGCGAGGGGAGGGACCTCCGCGCGGGGAGCGGAGCCCTCGCGCGGGACGGGCGGGAGCTCGGCGCTCGGCGCGCGGGCCTCGGCGCGTGGGGAGGAGCCCTCGCGCAGGTGCTGGGCGCGGAGCTCGGCGCTCGGCACGCGGGCGAGGGGAGGGACCTCGGCGCGGGGAGCGGAGCCCTCGCGCGGGACGGGCGGGAGCTCGGCGCTCGGGGCGCGGGGGGCGGGCGCCGGCGCCCGCGCGACGGCGGCGTCGGGGGTGGCGGCGAGCGCCTCGGTGACCCACAGCGTGTAGATCACCATCAGCGTCTGCAGCGGCGGCAGGTGGCTCACCCGCAGCACGCCCTCGACAGAGACCGCGCTCCCGGTCAGGAACGAGACCAGCGCGAGCTCGTCCTCGCTCATCCCGTAGCGCGCCTGGCGGCGCTCGAACCCCGGCCGCAGCCGGAAGATGTGCCCCTGCAGCTTGTCGAGCTCGGGGGCCATGCGGAGGTGGTCGAGGCAGTTGCGCACGCCCTGGTAGATGACGCGGAGCGGGTCCGCCTGCACCAGCGCGCCCTCACCCTCGAGGCCGTACGGGTGCTCCTCGCTGTAGAGGGAGATCTGCGCCGCGTCGAGCGTGAAGAGCCGGTTGAGCTTGCGGTGGAGCTGCAGGCGGAGCGCGTCGACCAGGGTGCGCTGATCGATGGCGCCCATCTGCAGCAGGACCTGACCGTGGAGCTGGCGCGCCGTCGCGAGCTGCTGCAGCGAGGTGTTGAACGTCTGCTCGTTGATGGCGCCGCGCTCGACGAGGATGCGGCCGAGGTAGTCACGGGTCGAGATGATGTCGGTGAAGACCGGCATGCCGTCGCGCAGGTAGATGCGCCCGCGCAGGCTCTGGCTCACCACCTCGACCTGGCCGAGGAACGACTTCTTGAGCAGGAAGAAGAGGAGCCGCGGGATGGGGAAGCGGTTGAGGTCTCCCTGCGCGTCTGGGGGTCGAGCAGCTGCCGTCATGTCCCCTCGTTCGAGTGCCGATCCGTTTACTTCCGGTCCCGCAGCCAGAGGCGGCGGAGCAGGTAGGCGACCGTGATCAGCACCACGATGCCCAGGAAGACCCCCACGGCGATGGGGTTCGCGTCGAGGATCCCGTGGCTGAGGAGCCTTCTCATGGTCACGTCCCACCGCGCTGGCGGCTGGCAGGTCCGCGGTGGCTGCGCGCTCACTCGCGGGGCGCATCCATTGCGGAGCCCCAATTGTGACGGCACAATGCTGCGCATGTCAAACCCCGCGGAGCCGCGCGGCGAGCGCGTCGCGCTGGAGGAGATCCAGCCGCGCGACCTGCTGCAAGCGCTTGATCTCACGCGCGGCGCGCTGCTCGCGACGGCGCCCCTGCTGCTCTGCCTGGGCCCCTTCAGCCGGGCGCGCGGCCTGCTCGGGCGGCCGCCCCTCGCCAGCGACCAGGGGCTGCTGCTCCGGCCCTGCAGCGGGGTGCACACGTTCTTCATGGGCTACGCGATCGACGTCGCCTTCCTCGACCGCGCGGGCCGCGTGGTCGGCCTGCGACCGCAGCTCCGCCCCTGGCGGGCCACGCCGCTCCTCGGCGAGGCGCACGCGACGCTGGAGCTCGCCGCCGGCCGGCTGGCGGCCTGCGCGGTCGCGCTCGGCGATCAGGTGGTCTTCGAGCGCGAGTAGCCGCAGGCCAGGCAGGCTCTCATCACTGGACGCACCTTCGAGGTCCGCCGGCGCGGGACGCCGCGGGAGCGAGCAACATTTGACCGGCCCGCGAGCCGCGCGGTACCTTTGCAGAAACGACAGCGGCAGGCTCGGATGAGCACCTCCTTCCCGATGGATGGCATGCGGGTACGCTTCGCCGGCGAGACCGACGTCGGCATGAAGCGGACGCATAACGAGGACAACCTCTACCTCCCGGACGAGGAGCGGCTGGTGATGGTGGCCGACGGGATGGGCGGCCACGCGGCGGGGGACCTCGCCAGCAAGCTCGCGGTGGAGACCGTCTCGGGGTTCTTCCACTCGACCGCCGAGGATCCCAAGATCACCTGGCCGTTCATGATCGACCGCGACAACCGTCTCGACGAGAACCGGCTGGTCACCGGGATCAAGCTCGCGAACCTGAAGATCTTCGAGATGGCCCAGCGCGACACTCGCAGTCGCGGCATGGGCACCACGCTGGTCTCCTGCCTCTTCTGCGACGACCAGGTGCTGGTCGCGCACGTCGGCGACAGCCGGGTCTACCTGATCCGCGACGGCAAGATCCGCCAGGTCACCGAGGACCACTCGCTGCTCAACGACTACATCAAGATGAAGCGGATCGCCCCCGAGGACGTCGATCGCTTCCCGCACAAGAACGTCATCGTGCGGGCGCTCGGGATGAAGGAGACGGTGGCGGTCGACATCGTGAAGGAGGAGCCGCACATCGGCGACGTCTACCTGCTCTGCTCGGACGGGCTCTCGGGCATGGTGGACGGGCCCGAGATGGCCAAGGTGCTGATGACGGAGAAGGACCTCGACCGCTGCTGCGAGCGGCTGGTGGAGATGGCCAACGCGAACGGCGGCGTCGACAACATCACCGTGGCGCTGGCGCGGCTGGAGCCGCAGTGAGCGTGACCTCGCGCACGGGGACGGTCGTGCCGCCGCCGGGTGGTGTGACCGCGCCCCGTGGTGTGGCCGCCACAGCTGGGGCCCGGCATCCCATTGGCAGCGCCCGACGCGCGGAGCAAACGCCTCGATCGACAATGTCCGGAGACGGGCACCCGTGGCACGAGCCTTGCTGCCCTGGTGCTCTGGAGGTGTGCATGCGATCAGTCCTGGCACTGCTGCTCACGATGGCCCTCCTCGGGGGGTGCAAGGGAGAAGACCCGAACAAGGACGCCAGGGTCGGTGAGGGGACGTCGCAGGCAGACAACTACGTCTGCAAGCTGGTGAACAGTATCTCCGACTGCGACCTGCCGCCGAACGCCTTCAGCAAGGACAAGGTCTACTGCTGGGGCTGCAACTGCGCGGGCCCGAACCCGGTCGCGGCCTGCAACGGGACCAACGGCGACTGCCGCTTCTTCGCCAGCGGTTGCTACCCCAAGACCTATACGCTGTGTGACACCAGCGCGCCGGACAACATCCTCGGCCTCTGCGGGTACTGCTTCTTCGCCGAGGCGGGGATTCCTTCGAGCTGCAACCACCTCGTCGACGCCGGCGCGAACCTCCCCAAGGACAGCGGCGCGAAGCACTAGCCGCGCGAACACCAAGACGAGGGCGGCGGGAGGGCCTCGCCGCCCGGAGAGACGGCCATGCGCATCCTGGTGACAGGCGCGGCGGGGTTCATCGGCTCCTCGGTCAGCGAGGCGCTCGTCGCGCGCGGCGACGAGGTGATCGGCCTCGACAACTTCGACCGCTTCTACGACCGCGCGATCAAGGAGCGGAACCTGGCGGGGCTGCGCGCGGGGCCGCGCTTCCAGCTTCACGAGGGTGAGCTCCTCGACGGCGAGCTCCTCGCGCGCCTGACCGACGGCGTCGACGCGGTGGTGCACCTCGCGGCGCTCGCCGGCGTGCGGCCCTCGATCGCCGAGCCGGCGCGCTACATGCGCGTCAACGTCGAGGGGACCACGGTGCTCCTCGAGGCCTGCCGGCGGCGCGGGATCGGCCGGCTCGCGGTCGCCTCCTCCTCCTCGGTCTACGGCGCGCGCTCGAAGGTGCCCTTCAGCGAGGAGGACCCCTGCGACCAGCCCGCCTCGCCCTACGCGGCGAGCAAGCGCGCCACCGAGGCGGTCTGCGCCACCTACGGGCACCTCTACGGGATGGCGATCGCCTGCCTGCGCTACTTCACCGTCTACGGCCCGCGGCAGCGGCCGGAGATGGCGATCCACAAGTTCGTGCGTCTCGCCGAGGAGGGCAGGCCGATCCCGGTCTTCGGCGACGGCGGCTCCGGGCGCGACTACACCTTCATCGAGGACATCGTGGCCGGGACGCTCGCCGCGCTCGACCGCGAGGGGCGCGACGTCCGCGGCTACAACCTCGGCAACTCGCGGCCGCTGCTGCTGCGCGAGCTGGTCGCCGCCATCAGCCGCGCGCTCGGCCGCGCGGTGGCGGTGGAGCCGGGGCCGGACCAGGCGGGCGATGTGCCGATCACCTGCGCCTCGCTCAAGCGCTCGGCGAGCGAGCTCGGCTACGAGCCGAAGGTGCCGATGGAGGAGGGGCTCGCGCGCTTCGTGGAGTGGTTCCGCGCGCAGCCGCGCTGATCGTTCACCGGGGAGGGGATCACTCGACGTCCTGCCGGAGACGGCCGCGCCCGCTCAGAGCTCGCTCCCGGGGTCGAGCCAGCCTTCGCGGCGAACGCGGCCTGCGGTATGCTGACGTGCGGAGGTGCCATGCGCTGGCTGCTCTGGCTCGTCTTGCTCGCGACCGGCTGTGCCTCCACGCGCACCGAGGAGGTGCTCCAGCGCGTGGAGCGAGAGCTCGCCCTCCTGCGCGCCGAGCAGGCGCGCTGCGCGACGGAGCTGCAGACCGTCAGGCGCGAGCAGCAGGCGCTCGCGACCGTGAGCGAGCGGCGGCTCGAGGAGCTCGTGACCAAGGCCGTGAACGCGCTGGTGCGGTCGGCGATGCAGGGCTTGAAGCTCCTCGAGGGGGCACTGCCCGGCGAGAGCGGGTCCGGGGAGGCGAAGAAGGTCGAGGTCAACAAGTACCGGCTCAAGCGCGCCGAGCTCGACGGGTTCCTCCGGGACTCGATGGCGCTCGCTCGGTCTGTACGGATCGTACCCTCGGTCCGGAACGGCGCGCCGGCTGGCTTCGTGCTCTACGCGATCCGCCCGGGGAGCTTCTGGTCCGCGCTGGGTCTGCAGAACGGTGACGCCGTCGAGAAGAGCAACGGGATGCCCTTCACCACGGCGGAGCAGGTCCTCAAGGCTTTCACCAACGTGAAGAGCGCGAAGAAGTTCTCCCTCGTGGTGCGGCGTCGGTCCCAGCTCCTCGAGCTGCAGTACCACATCGAGCCCTGATTCCACGCGCGGACTGGAAGCAGCGTCAAGCGCGCAAGCGCGGAGGGCGCTCGACTCAGCGCACCCGCACCACGGTCCCCCCTCGCCCCTCCGCGGTGACCTCGCTCGCGCCGGCGGGGAGCGTCGGGCTGGTGAAGTCGAAGAGCCGGAGCGCGTCGCGGAGCGAGAGGTTGACGCAGCCGTGGCTCTTCACCTGGCCGAAGCCGTCGTGCCAGTAGACGCCGTGCAGCGCCTGGCGCCCGATGAACTGCGCGAGCGGGACCTCCTCGTAGGAGTAGTAGGCGTCGACGCCGGTGTGCTCGAGGTTCGACATCGAGGTCATCAGGCGCTTGGCGATGATGCGGTGCGTGCCGACAGGCGTGGCGAAGGCGCTGCCGGGGCCGCCGACGCCGCTCGAGATCAGCGTGGCGAAGACCGGGCGGCTGCCCTGGTAGGCGACCAGCGTCTGCGAGCGGAGGCTGACGTCGAGCCAGCGCTCGCCTGGGCCCACCTCGGGCGGGCGGCTGGAGAGGGTGGGGATCGCCAGGTCGGCCTCGCGCATCCAGCCGCCGGCGACCGCGCGAAAGCCCGCCGGTCCGTCGCGGCGCGCGAGCTGCACGCGCGCGAGGCGGGCGAGGCGACGCACCGCGCGCGCGCCGGGCTCGGGCGCGCGCAGGAGCGGCGCCCCGTCGCGGAGCACCCAGGCGAGCTCGAGCGGGCGGCCGAGGAGCTCGACCCCCTCGAAGGGCGCGAGGAGCGGCGGCTCGAGGTCGCGCAGGCGCAGGCGGAGGCCGCTCGCCGTGACCCCGATCCGCTCCCCCTTCTCGACCAGGACCTCGCGCACGGTGACGCCGAAGCCGCGGAGCAGCTTCTGCTCGCGCGGCGGCAGGCTCCGCGTGCCGCCCTCCTTGACCAGGTAGAAGGGGTGCGCGAGGAGCGCGCGCAGCGTGAGCCCCTCGGAGGCCAGGCGCTGCGCGCCGGAGCGCTCATCGCTGCAGGCGGCGAGGAGCACAAGCGAGGCGAGGATGGACGCGGTTGCCGCCCTGGAGGTGGCAGAGCATCGGGAGGGTGTTGGTCGCGGCAGCTCCGCACGACCGCCCGACCTGTGCGGCGCCGCTCCCCGGCTCACTGCGCCAGCTCCACGCGCAGGGTGACGCTGTCCGAGCGCCCGCGATCGTCGACGGCGCGGACCAGGTACGTCCCCGGCTGCGGCCGCCAGAGGAAGGCCTTGCCGGCGTCGGAGCTGCCGACGAAGCGGCGATCCACGTGCCAGAAGACGCGGCGCGCGTCGCCCTCGAGCTCGGCCAGGAAGGGGACCGGCTCCCAGGCGCTCCGCCGCGGGTTGAGGAGGTAGCGCGCGCTGGCGAGCGGCGAGGTGATGCGCGGCGGCTTGCCGCGCTCCTGCTCGAGCGCGAGGCAGCCGGGGCCGGGCGGCGGCAGCGGGCGGCGCGGCAGCCCGGCGCGGGCGAAGAGCGCGGCGAGCTCCGAGGGCCAGACCTCGTAGACCTCCTTGCGCGTTCTGCCCTCGTGCGGCCCGCAGACGCGCTCGCCGCTCGCGAGGTCGAGCTCGAGCTCCTGGTGCACCGCGCAGGGCTCGATCGAGGAGCGGCCGGGGATGAACCAGCCCGGCTTGCGGTGCGGGCAGTGCGGGCCGGGCAGCGCGCCGGTGAGGGCGCAGAGCTCGACCTTGGCCACGCCCTGCGGCGGCCTCGGGCGCTTGCGCGGGAAGCGGTCGGGGTGCTCGGCGCGGATCGCGTCGGCGATGGAGAAGAAGAGCGGCGCCGCCGCGGTGATGCCGACGAAGGCGGGGTTGCTCGCGCCGGAGAAGTCGCCGACCCAGACGGCGAGGACGTAGGGCCCGAGGACCCCCGCGGTCCAGGCGTCGCGGAAGCCCCACGAGGTGCCCGTCTTCCAGGCCACGTCCTTGCGCGCGCGGCTCCCCGAGACGCTCGCCCAGTCGGGCCGCGGCCCCTCGCGCAGCATCTCCAGCGTGAGGAAGGAGGCCTCCGCGGAGAGGACGCGCACGCCCGGGGCGAGCGGGTCGCGCTGGCGGAAGCGGAGCGGTCGCACCACCCCGCCGCTGGCGAGCGCGGCGTAGAGCTCGCAGAGCTCCTGCATCGTCACCTCGCCGGTGCCGAGGACCAGCCCGAGGCCGTAGTGCTCCTCGGGCCTGGGCAGGAGGACGCCGGCGGTCTTGAGGAACTGGTAGATGGTGGGGCGGTTGAGGTGCGCGGCGACGCCCACCGCGGGGATGTTGCGGCTGCGGGTGAGCGCCTGCGTGGCGCTGAGGGGGCCGGCGAACTGCCCGTCGAAGTTCTCCGGGCTGTAGCCGCCGAAGGCGCGCGGCACGTCGCGCAGCAGCGAGTCCGGGTGGATCACCCCCTGGTCCATGCCGAGCGCGTAGACGAAGGGCTTGAGCGCCGAGCCGGGCGAGCGCTTGGCCGCGGCGCCGTTGACCTGCCCGGCGATCTCGTTATTGAAGTAGTCCGCCGAGCCGACGAGGGCCTGCACCGACATGGTCCGCGCGTCGACCAGCATCGCCACCGCGTTCTGCACGCCGAGGCGGGCGTGGCGCTCCACGTGCAGAGTGAGCTGCCGCTCGACGATCCGCTGCAGCGGGAGCGAGAGGGTGGTGCGGATGACGCGCTCGGCGGCGCCGGAGGGGCCGCGGGCGGCGGCCTGCGCGAGGAGCGCGTCGGTGAGGTGCGGCGCGGCGAAGGGGAGCTCGCCGAGGCCCCGCAGCGAGAGCGGGAGCTGCATCGCCGCGCGATCGGCGGCGGTGGTGGCGTGGCGCGAGCGGTAGCTCGCCCAGAGGCGCGCCCTCGCCGCGAGGAGCCCGGCGGGCGGCCGCTTGCCGCGCGCGAGCGGGTTGCCGCGCGTCGAGGGTGACTGCGGGATCACCGCGAGGGTGAGCGCCTCGGCGACCTGCAGGCGGCTCGCCGGCTTGCCGAAGTAGACCAGGCTCGCGGCGCCGACGCCCTCGAGGTTGCCGCCGAGCGGGACCAGGTTGAGGTAGGCCTCGAGGAGCTCGCGCTTGCTGTAGCGGAGCTCGAGGTAGAGCGCGCCCGCGATCTGCTGCAGCTTGCCCCACACGCGCTGCGAGTCGATCCCGTAGAGGCGGCGGGCGAGCTGCATGGTCAGCGTCGAGCCGCCCTGGCGCGGTCCGCCGCGGAGGTAGGTCTGGCTCACCGCCCTGACCAGCGCGGCGAGGTTCACGCCCGGATGCCAGCGGAAGGCGCGGTCCTCGTAGAGGAGCGTCGCCTGCACCAGCGCCGGCGCGATCTCGGGCAGCGGCGTCCACAGGCGGTACTGGCCGTCCTCGGCGAGGGTGAGGCGGAGCAGGGTGCCGTCGGCCGCGAGGACGGCGACCGAGGAGGGGAAGCGGTCAGCGAGCGGGCGGTGCGGCAGCAGGTGGAAGCTGTAGAAGACCAGCGCGAGGAGCCCGAGCGCCTTGACCAGGCGCCGCCGCCAGCTCCCCGGGGGCGCGAGACGAGAGAGCAGGCGCGCCGGCGCGCCGAGGACGCGTCGTCGCCGGCTCCCCGACGGTGCGAGCGAAGCGACCGAAGACAGCGCGCGCGCGGGGGCACCGAGCACGCGTCGTGCACCCGAGGGGAGGCGGTCCCAGGTGCGGGCGCGCAGCCAGGAGCCCGCGCGGGATGCGGCACTGGATGACCGAGTGCAGCTCTCAGTCACGCGACAGGTCTCGCAGCAACAACGAGGCGGCGCGTGGGGCGCCGCGGGAGTCAGTGGTAGAAGAGAAGAATGCTTGACGAAAGAAGTTGGGGACGCCTCGAATTTCGACTTGGGGGTCAAAACACACTGGAGGTCGTCCCCATGAAGAAG
>JAKLHH010000729.1 GCA_022710245.1 Myxococcota bacterium | reverse complement strand
GATCGCCTGTGATCTCGGGCGGCTCTCCTGCCGTGCTCGCCGGGCTCCAGCCCCGGAGGGCGGCGGCACGCTGGCTGCAACGGCGTCGGGTAGACACTTGAGGAGAGAGCCCCCCATGAAGAAGCGCGCCAGCCTCGCCGCGATCGCCATCGCCCTCACGCTCCCCGCCCTCGCCCACGCCGACGGAAAGCGCCCGCTGCAGCCGCTGGTCAAGACCACGCAGACCGCGGTCCGGTTCCTCACCCAGCCGATCCGCCTCGGCGGCGCGCGGCAGGCGCAGCCGATCACGCTGACCCCGCTGGCTCCTGCCAAGGCCGGGAGCCTGATGACCACCAACCCGAAGCTCCGGGACGCGGTGCAGCGCATCCAGGACGGACACCAGCTGCTGACGAACCTCGAGATCCGCTCCATCGCGAAGGGGCTCGCCAGCGGCAAGCTCCCGACCAGCGAGCGGCCCTACTACGCGCAGCAGCTGCGCACGAACCGCAAGGGCGTCCAGGTGGACCAGCTCGAGGAGCGTCGCGTGGGCGGCAAGCTCGTCGGCTACCGCGCCCGCGTCTCCACCCAGGCCTGGACGCCGGCGGGCCAGATGTCGAGCTACACCCACGTCGGCATCGGCCTCGACGGCAAGATCGAGGGACCCGTCTTCTCGCCGGGCTTCGCCACGCCCTTCAAGGCCGCGACCATCAAGGCTGCCAAGCCGGCGCTCGACAGGGCTGGCATCCCGGTGCTGACCGAGTAGCGTCGAGACCCGCGGGCGAGGCTACGACCCGACGGGCGCGCGTCGCCGGAAGAGCGCGCGCAGTCCCCGCCAGAGCTCGGCGAGGAACCCGGGGCGCGGCGGCGGCGCTCGCGTGAGCCCGGTGAGGTCGCGGGTCAGGCGGCAGAGCTCGGGCAGATCGGTGACCGCGCCAGCCAGCTCCCGGTCGCGCACGCGAAAGCCGTCCTCGACGGTGCCGTCCGGGTTGACCGCGAGCTCCACCTCCAGCCCTCCCACCAGATCGTGGGCCGCGAAGCGTACGGTCGTCCGCGTGTGCCCGGTCTTGCGCCGCAGCAGGTAGCGCCCCTCGATCACCTGACCGATCAGGCTGCGAGCCGAGGGGTCCTCCCGCTCCGCTCGGGGCCCCGAGCGCTGGTGGGACACCGCGCCCACCTCCGTGGCCTCCTGGCCCCCGTCAGCCTGGGTCGGCAGACCCCGGGGGCGCGGGAGGCGCGGGGTGGGGACTCGATCTCGCGGTCCTGCTGCCACTGGGATCTCCTCGCCTTGCACCTCGCCAGCGCGCGTCAGGCGCGGCGCCGGCCCTGCTGACCGAGGAGGAGTGGAGCAAGTCCGGGGCCACCCGCCGCCGCCGTGGAACGTCGCAGGATCCCATGCCAGGCCCTCGAAGGGTTGGGACAGCACTCACCAGCCGCGCGCGCACCCTCAGTGACGTGTGGGCAGGCTCAGCGGCGCGTCCGCGAGCTCAGTGGCGCGCACGCAAGCTCAGTGGCGCGTCCGCAAGCTCAGTGGCGCGCACGCTCAGTGGCTCGTCCGCGCGCTCCGCCGCCAGCGGGAGATGAGCCCCGGCGTGGCGTGCTCGCGCAGGGCCCCCTCCGGCCCCTCGATGAGCAGCGCCTCGGCGCCGAGCGCGCGGGCGAGCGCGACGCCCCGCTCGCCCCCGAGGACGACCGCAGCCGTGGCCGCCGCGTCGAGGGTGGCGCTGTCGGGACCGGCACCGAAGGAGGCCAGGGTGACGCCGCGGACGCGGGTCTCGGCCGGCCGCCCCGTCGCGGGAACGAAGATGTGGTAGTACTCGCGTCCGCCGATGCGGAGCGGCTGCTGGTAGTTGCCGCTCGTCGAGAGGCGGACCGCGCCGCGCTGCTCGATCACTCCGTAGAGCTCGCCGCGCCGGGTCGGGTGCTGCACGCCGAGGCGCCAGGGTCCGAGGTCGCTCTCGCCGTAGGCGAGGATCTCCCCGCCGAGCTGCACGAGCGCCGTCGTGACGCCGCGGGCGCGGAGGATCGCTCCGAGCCGATCCACCGCGTACCCCTTGGCGACGCCGCCGAGGTCGAGCTCGACACCGCGCAGGGTGACCTGCGGCGGGTCGCCGCGCTGGAGCACGACGCGGGAGAGACCGAGCGCCGCGGCCGCCGAGGCGAGCTCCTCGTCGGAGGGCGCGCGCTGAACCCGGACGGCCTCGCGCCAGAGCCGCTTCAGCGGCCAGACGGTGGGGTCGAAGGCGCCGCCCGAGGCGGTGTGCACGCGGCGCGAGACCTCGAGCGCCGCCGCGAGGTCGCGCGAGACCTGGCCCGAGGTGCTGCCGCTGCTCGCCTCGCGGACCTTCGCGTTGAGTCGCCCGACCTCGCTCGTCGCGGAGAAGCTGTTGAAGATCGTCCCCAGCCGGTCGAGCTCGGCCCAGCAGGCCTGCGCGAGCTCCTCACCCTCGGTCCTTTGCGCCGCCGGGAGCCAGAGCTTGAGGCGCGCGGGAGTGCCGCCGTAGACCGCGCGCTGCGCCTCGAACCAGACGCGCTCGGGGCGCGCCGGGGGCGGGCTGGCCGGGCGGCAGCCGAGGGGCAAGAGCAAGAGCAGCAGGAGCCAGCGCGGCGAGGCAGCGGCGAGGCGCTCGAGGGGGACGAGGAAGCGTCCCCCGGCGTGCGCGGCGAGGAAGGCGAGGCCGGCGGCGAGGCAGCCGAGCCCCGAGAGGAGCAGCGTGGCGGAGAGGCCGAGGCGCGTGGCGAGCTCGCCGGCGAGGAGCGCCCCCGGCGGCAGCATGCCGACGAAGGCGGCGCTGTAGAGCCCCATCACCCGCCCGCGCTTCTCCTCGGCGACCAGCGTCTGCAGGAGGGTGCTGACAGCGGCGCTGCAGACGAGGACGCCGAGCCCGACGGCGGTGAGCGCGAGGAGCGCCGCGGGGAGCGCGCGCGCGAGCGCGAGGAGCGTGAGGCCCGCGCCGAGGAGGACGGCCCCGGCCCCCGCCGAGCGGAGGAGGCAGGCCGGGCCGCGGCGCCCACCGAGGTAGAGGGCGCCCAGCACGGCGCCGACGGCGGTGGCGCCGCCGAGGAGGCCGAGCGTCCGCGCGTCCCCGCCGAGGACCTCGCGGGCGAGGGCCGGGAGCAGCACCACGTAGGAGCCGCCGAGCAGGCTGACGGCGGCGAGGAGGAGGAGCAGCGCGCCGAGCGGCCGGATGGTGAAGGCGTAGCGGAGCCCCTCGCGGAGCTCTGCGGTGGGCCGGGCCCGGCGCGGCGCAGCGGCCGGTTGCCGGGCGGGGCGCAGGAGCAGCAGGGTGCCGAGCATGGCGGCGAAGGAGAGGCCGTTCAGGAGGAAGCAGGTCGCCTCCCCGAAGGCCACCACCACGGCGCCGCCGAGGAGCGGCCCGAGCAGGCGGGCGCCGTTGACGAGGAGCGCGAGGAGCGTGATGGCGCTGCCGAGGCTCTCGACGGGCAGGAGCGCCGGGAGGAGCGCCTGGCGGGCCGGCGCGTCGACGGCCTCGACCAGGCCGAGCAGCACCGCGAGGAGGAGCAGCCCGCCGCTGCCGAGCGCTCCTCCGTGGGCGAGCCCGGCGAGGAGGAGCGCCTGGGCCATGGCCAGCGACTGGGTGAGGAGGAGGACCCGCCGGCGGTCGCGGCGATCGAGCAGGACGCCCGCGAAGGGCGCGAGGATCAGCGTCGGGAGCTGGGAGAGGAAGACGACGAGACCGAGGAGGAGCGCCGAGCCGGTGAGGCGGTAGGCCAGCCAGGCGAAGGCCACCCGCTGCATCCAGGTGCCCACCAGCGACACGCCCTGCCCGAGGAGGAAGAGGCGAAAGTCGCGGTGGCGGAGGGCCGCGAGGCGCGCCATCCCGCGCTGCTCGTCACTCGTGGATGAACTCGGCGGTGAAGTTTGCCTTGCAGTTGGTGGGTGGGGTGATTGCGGGGAGGTCGAAGAGGTACGTCCAGGCAGAGCCGGTTCCCTTGTTGCTGGTGAAGGTCACCTGGCCCTCCACGACGGGTGTCACCACGCCACCAAGCCCGGTGGGCTCGCCCGGGAGCACCTCGCAGCTGATCATCACGTTGCCCTTGATCACGCCGAAGACGGTGCCGCCGACACTGCCCTTGTAGATGCACTCGCCTGAGCGCACCATCTCCTGCCCGGTCAGTGTCTGGACATGACCCGGCTTGAGCTCGTCCCTCGCAGCCACTGCGAGAGCGTTACAATCCGACGAGACGGTGGTGATCTTCTGGGTCCACTTGCCCGAGAGGTCAACGGTGACCGCCCCCTTCGGATCGCAGGCCGGCAGCGCGCAGGCCTTGCCATTGTGGTACGGGGTGGGCGGCGGCCAGGCGCCGGTAGAGCCCTTGTCACCTGTCTTGGCGTCCGCGGTGGTGCTGGCCTCGACCGCGGCCTTCTGATCCGCCGCCTTCGCCTCGCTGCCTGCAGCGCTGTGGTCGGCCGCGCTCTGATCGCGGGTGACGGCGCTGTCGTAGTTCGGGGTGGCTTTCGTGTCATCGCTGCAGCCTGGGGACGCGAGCACCAGCGCGACGAGCAGGGACCAGGTTCTCATGGAGCCTCCTTGTGGCTAGCGCGCTAGCGGGGGCGGCCGGCACGCTCGGTCCTTATGCATGATCCCCCGCTCCATTACAAGCGCTGCGCGCCGGGATTCGTCGGTGCCTGAGCAGGACTGCGCAGAGGAGCCTGCCGATCGCAGCCGCAATGAGCAGGAGTTCCCCTCTAGCGCGTTCCGACGCAAGAAGCGATTGACTGTTGTCTAGCGCGAATGCTACGCGGATGTTAATCGTTCAAGGAGTGCCCGCATGCGAGCTGGGTGTGGTTCTCATCCTGATCACGCCGTGGCCTGAAGAGCGACGACGGACTTCCGTTGATGCCGCAGCGTGAGGCTGATGGCCGGCTCCCACCGGTCGCTGAGTGCAAGGGCGCGCAGGTGGA
>JAKLHH010000728.1 GCA_022710245.1 Myxococcota bacterium | reverse complement strand
CCCACGGTCACGCGCTCGCTCACTGATCTCGGCGGCGTCCTCCCCGACAACTGGATCAACGACGTGCGCGCGGCGGGCTCCGGGGTCGTCCTCCTCACCCACCACTCGGGGCTGCTGCGCCTCGCGTCCGGGGGCGCCGAGGTCTGGTCGACCGCCTTCATGACCAGCCCCTCCGCACTGCTGGTGAGAGGTGATACCATCCTCTTCGGTACCAACGACTCGGGTCTGGCGGTGACCGTCCTCGCGGGCGGGGCGCGTGTGATCCGGACCTTCGGTCCGGCGCAGGGCCTCGCCTCGCGGACGGTCAGCGCGCTCATCGTCGACGAGGCGGCCGATCGCCTGTGGCTCGGCGGTGGCTCCGGCGTCGAGAGCGTCGACGGCCTCTCGCGGCTGCTGCGCGAGGCCGCGCGTGAGTAAGGAGGGAGCGATGATGAGGCTCGGCCGCCGTGTCCTTCTGCTCACCATCCCGGCGCTGCTGGCCGCGCGTCCGGCTGCTGCCGCCCGGCCGCCGACCGTCGCCAACTTCGGCTTCATGCAGACGACCACGGCCGAGGGCCGGGCGGCGGTGCTCCCGCTCCGCCACACCACGGTCAGGGCGCAGATCGTCGGCGTGATGTCCTCGGTGCAGGTGACCCAGCACTTCCGCAACCCCTACGCGAAGCCGATCGAGGCGGTCTACGTCTTCCCGCTCCCCCACCGGGCCGCGGTCCACGGGCTCAGCCTGCAGCTCGGCAAGCGCGTGGTCACCGCCGAGGTGAAGCGGCGCGAGGAGGCGCGGGCGGTCTACGAGCGCGCGAAGCGCCAGGGCAAGACAGCGAGCCTCCTCGAGCAGGAGCGCCCGAACGTCTTCACCCAGTCGCTCGCCAACATCCTGCCGGGCGAGTCGATCAAGGTCACCCTCTCCTACGTCGAGGAGCTGGTGCCGCGCGAGGGCGAGTACGAGCTCGTCTTCCCGATGGTGGTGGGGCCGCGCTACGTCGGGGAGGGGAGCACCACGGCCGACGGCTCGCGCGTCGCCTCGCCCACCGCCAGCCCCGACACCCGGCCGGGCAGCGACATCTCGCTCTCCGCCCTGGTCAACGCCGGCGTCGCCATCTCCGACCTGCGCTCCCCGAGCCACAAGGTGAGCATCAAGCAGGCCGCCAGCGACCTCGCCGAGGTCACGCTCGACCGCGCCGACCGCCTGGCGAACCGGGACTTCGTCCTCAAGTACCGCCTGACCGGGGCGCGCCCGCAGGTGACGCTGCTGGCGAACTGGAGCGGCGCCGCCCAGGTGGGGCGGTCGGGCGGAGCGGCCGCGACCAAGACTCAGGACGAGCGGGGCGGCCACTTCCTGCTCATGCTGCAGCCCCAGCGCCAGCTCACCCGGGCGGAGACCGCGCCGCGCGAGCTCTTCCTCGTCGCCGACACGTCGGGCTCGATGGACGGGGTGCCGCTGCAGCGGGTGAAGCAGATCGCGAAGCTCTGCCTCGGCGCGCTCGGCCCGCGCGACACCTTCCAGGTGATCCGCTTCTCCTCGGACGCCGAGCTCCTGGCGCCGAAGCCCCTCGCGCCCACGGCGGAGAACGTGAGCCGCGGCGTGGCCTTCCTCGAGACGATGGGCGCCGGCGGCGGCACCGAGTTCGCCGCCGCGCTGGCGCTGGCGCTCAAGTCGGGCCGCGACCCGAAGCGCGCGCGGATCATCCTCTTCATGAGCGACGGGCTGATCGGCCACGAGGCCGAGGTGCTCCGCTACCTGCGCGAGAACCGCGCCGGCGCGAACCTCTTCGCGCTCGGGCTGGGCTCCTCGGTGAACCGCTTCCTGATCGACGGCATGGCGCGGATCGGCCAGGGCGAGCCGTTCGTGCTGCTGAACAGCGAGCCCGAGGGCTCGCTCGTCAAGCGCCTCTTCGAGCTGGTCTCGCGGCCGGCGCTGACCTCGATCAGCGTCGACTTCGGCGGGCTGCAGGTCAGCGAGGTGACGCCCACGCAGCCCGCTGACCTCTTCGCCGACCGGCCCATCGTGGTGGCCGGCCGCTACGCGAAGGGCGGCAGCGGCGAGGTCACCGTGCGCGGCTTCCTCGCCGGCAAGCCCTTCAAGCAGAAGCTGAGGGTGGGGCTCCCCGAGGCCGCGGTCGCCGGCAGCCGCCCGGCGATCTCCTACCTCTGGGCGCGCCGTCGCATCGACGAGCTGATGGACCTCCACGACACCAGCCCCGACGAGCGAGGGCCGGCGAAGGAGAAGGTGATCGCGCTCGCGCTGAGGTACAACCTGATGAGCAAGTTCACCAGCTTCGTCGCGGTCGACCGCGCGGTCCGCAACGAGAGCGGAGAGCTGGAGACCCGGGTCGTGCCGCAGCGCCCGCCCGAGCAGACGCCCGCGGTGCCGCGGCCGACGCTGAGGACGGCCCAGCAGCCGGCCGGCCGCAGCGCCCCGCGCGCCGAGGACAGGCTCGCCCACGGCGCGCTCTCGCACGACCGCGTGATGCCGGGGGACCCCGAGGTGGTGATCCGGGCGCCCGGCGCGGCGCAGGTCACGCTGGTCCTGCCGACGGGTGAGCTGATCACCTGCGTCCGTGACCGCGCCGCGTCCGACACCTGGCGCGCGAGCTTCCTCATCCCGCAGGCGATCGCCGGCGGCATCCACCGGCTGCGCGTGCTGATCCGCCTCGCCTCGGGCGAGCAGCTGACCCGCGCGGTGCGCTTCCAGGTGGACGGCGTCGCGCCCCGCGCCCGGCTCGAGCTGCCCGCGCGCGCGCGGCCGGGCTCGCCGCTCCAGCTCCTCGCGCGGCCGGAGCGTCTGCCCCCGGCGCCGCCCGCCTCGCCCGACGAGATCGGCGATCCCTCGTTCTCCGCGCGCGTGCTCCAGGACCTCGCCGCCGTCGAGGTGCTCCTGCCCTCGGGCGAGGTCGTCCACGCGCGGCCGCGGGCCGACGGCGCCTTCGCGCTCTCCTTCGCGGCCCCCGCGAGGCCGGGCCGCTACCCGGTCGCGGTCGTCCTCCGCGACCACGCGCGCAACAAGACGCGCCAGGTCCTCTGGCTGGAGGTCGCGCCATGAAGCGAGCCCTCGTGGTCTCTCTCCTCGCGCTCGCGCTCGCGCACGGCCCGCAGCCGGCGCGCGCGGCGGAGCGGCCCGTCGTCGCGGTCTTCAACATCGAGGTCAAGCGGGTCGCCCTCGGCAAGGACCGCGTGGCCGAGCTCTCCGACTACTTCGCCGACAGCCTGGCCGCCACCGGCGCCTTCCAGGTGGTGCCGCGCGACCAGCTGAAGAAGCGGCTCGTCGGGCTGAAGAAGAAGTCCTACCAGGCCTGCTACGACCAGTCGTGCCAGGTCGAGATCGGGCGCGAGCTGGCGGCCAGCAAGTCGCTCGCCACGCGGCTGATGAAGATCGGCAGCAAGTGCGTGGTCACGGCGACGCTCTATGACCTCCGCCGCGCCGCCACCGAGGGAGGCGCCACCGCCGAGGGGGGCTGCGGCGAGGACGCGCTGCGCGAGTCGCTGAAGAAGGTCGTGCAGGCGCTGGCCGGCGAGAGCACCGCGGCGCCGCCCGAGGCGAAGCCGCCGGCGGCCGGCAAGGGCCGGGGCAAGGACAGCTGCCCGATGGTCAAGATCCCGGCGGGCGCGTTCCAGCGCGGCTCGGCCGAGGCGCAGGGCGAGGACGACGAGCGGCCGCGGCGCGCGATCACCCTCGCGGCCTTCTCCATCGATCGCCACGAGGTCACCGTCGCGCAGTACCAGGCGTGCGTCCGCGCGGGGGCCTGCACGCAGCCGGGCGACGACCCCGAGTGCAACTGGCAGCACGCCGAGCGCGCGCAGCACCCGATCACCTGCGTCGACTGGGGCCAGGCGCGCACCTACTGCGAGTGGGTGGGCAAGCGACTGCCCACCGAGGCCGAGTGGGAGAAGGCCGCGCGCGGCGCGGCGCCCCGCGCCTTCCCCTGGGGCGAGGCGCCGGCGAGCTGCCAGCGAGCCGTGATGACCGAGGGCGAGGGCGGCTGCGGCGCCCGGCGCTCCGCCGAGGTGGGCAGCCGCTCGCCGAAGGGCGACAGCCCCCACGGCGCGCAGGACCTGGCGGGCAACGTCGCCGAGTGGGTGAGCGACTGGTACGCCGAGCGCTACTACCGCGCCGCCCCCGAGAAGAACCCCGTCGGTCCGGCGAGCGGCAAGTTCCACGTCTACCGGGGCGGCTCCTGGCAGGACGGCGCGAAGGCGCTCCGCACCAGCGCGCGCGACCACGGGAACCCGAGCTACCGGTACTTCGACCTCGGGTTCAGGTGCGCGAGGTAGCTCTCCCCCGCGTGGTCCCCCCCGCGTCCCCCCGCGAGCAAGGGCTCGACAGCATCTATCGCAGGGTGCGCCGACCCCCAGTGGCTCGTCGACGATCTCCTCGACGAGGACACTCTCGTTGATCCGGACAGTGCAGATGCTGTAAGCGGGCGGAACCTCGTAACGCGGTCCTGGTACTCGCCTTGCTACCCGAGCCTACCGACCGCGACGGTGCTGCGGCTTGCAGCAGCGGACGTGGAGAGGGGGTTGCGGCCCCGGTAGTCAACGCGTTGCCACGGGATCGCGGCCGGCAGTATCGGCTGCACGCGGCGGTGGCGACGAGGGCTCGCAGGCACCATCAGCCAGCTCGACCCCGACTCACCAGCGCAGCGCGCTGGGACGCTCGCTCGGCGGAAGCCCGCGAGCGCAGGTGGAGACGGACGGCCGGTGAGGAGGCGCTGCATGCGCGCTGAACGATCCGAGCAAGCGATCCCCGCGACGCCAGCGGTAGCTGCCCCCCGCCCCGGGCGGGACCTCCTCGAGGTCTGCCTGATCTCGCTCCTGCTGACGCTCGCCTTCGCGCTGCGCACGACGCCGCAGGGCCCAGGCCACGCGGACTTCCTGCGGCCCTGGGACCATCACAAGTACCTCTTCATGGCCTCCA
>JAKLHH010000727.1 GCA_022710245.1 Myxococcota bacterium | reverse complement strand
CGGCATGGCGCTCCCCGAGGCCACCTGCGCGGACTGCATCTTCTTTGACGTCCAGGGCCGCGACGAACGGCAGCGCGTGATCGGCGTCTGCCGCTCGCGCCCCGAGCTCGGCTCCATCCCCGAGGCGCTCCCCTGCTGCCCCGAGATCAAGGTGCGCAAGAGCCGCGAGGGCCAGGTGCAGCTCCCGGCGCCCCCCAAGCGCGCGCCGGCGGCCCGCTCGCGCCGGCGCCCCGAGGGCACGCCGCCCCGACCGACCCTGCGGAGCCCCACGGTCGGCGACACCAGCGGAGAGATCAGCATGGACCGCGACGGCCTCAAGCAGGTGCTGCGCGAGCTCCTCGAGGAGGAGACCCTCTTCGGCTACCCGGAGATGGGCGGCCGCTGGCAGGAGGGCAAGCTCGTCCTCTGCCCCTCGGACCCCGAGCTGCAGGCGAAGGAGATCCCCCTCGAGGCCTTCTTCCACAAGATCGTCATGGTCCGCGACCGCCTGCGCGTGCTGGAGGCGAAGCTCAACGCGCACCCCAAGCTCACCGACGAGGAGAAGGTCGAGCTGCAGCAGTACGTGAGCAAGGCCTACGGCACGCTCACCACCTTCAACATCCTCTTCCGCGACAAGGAAGATCAGTTCTCCTCGAAGTGAGCCCGGCGGCGCGAGTCCGCTCTGAGCGCTCGGCCGCCACCTTGACAGCGCCGCGACCTGCCACGCGCCGCGACCTCACGTGGAGCATCGCCATGCGTCTCCTCCCCTGCACCGCGCTGCTGCTCGCCCTCTCCGTCCCGCCCTCGACCGCCCTCGCCCTCTACGGCGCGGCGGCGGTGCCCGCCGGCCGGGGCGAGGCCGCCGTGTTCTTCGCCTGGACGATGGGCGGCGCGAGCGGCAGCTGCAGCGGTGTCCTCATCAGCAGCAAGGCGGTGCTCACCGCGGCGCACTGCGTCCGCTCCGAGAAGGCCAGGGCGCGCGCCGTGAAGTCGGTGCGCATCGGCAACCCCGGCGGCCGCACCACCCGCGCCGCGGTCGCGCAGATCCACGTGCACCCCGACTACGACCCGCGCAAGCCGGAGGCGGGCAGCGACCTCGCCGTGCTGGCGTGTGCTCCCTCACGGACCGGTCTCTCCGCTTGCATCACGACGAGCGACCGAGCTGGCGCCTCGGCTTCCGCTGCGCCCACGACCTGCCGTGACGGCGGAGCCGTGTGGGGCTGTGCAATCTCGGCCTGCAGGCTCGAGACCTGCCCCACGCGATCGCTCACTTCTGTGCAATCCTGGCCCGTAGTCTTGAGACCTCCGCCCGAGATTGCGCAGATCTGTGCAATCTCGGCCTGCAGGCTGCAAACCTGGCCCCCGAGATTGCGCGGGGCGAGCGCCGCGACCTCGCAGCGCCGTAGCAGGCCGGGCCTCAGCTCGAGCGGTACCGCCGCTTGAGCGCGAGCATGGCGCAGACCAGCGCCAGCGTGAGCGCGTTCGCGGCGACGACCGGCGCCGAGCGGATGAGCAGCCCATACACCACCCAGAGGCCGGTCCCCACCCAGAGGATGGCGAACATCCCCAGCGAGACGTCGCGCGCCGAGCGCGAGCGCCAGGTCTTGATCACCTGCGGCAGGAAGGCGACCGTGGTGAGCGCTCCGGCGATGAGGCCGAGCAGGTTGACGTAGCTCATGGCAGCACCTCCGTCGGGGGTGGCGGCTCAGACCGCCTCGCGGATCACCAGCTCGTCCGCCCGCACCTTGCCCCACTCCTGGATCAGGCAGCCCTGCGCCTCGAAGGCGCCGCGGATCTGGTGGGCCTCCCAGCCGAGCACCTCCTCGAGGATCGGCACCGTGGTGCCGAGGACGTCGTCGGAGAGCACGGTGCGCTGCGCGACCTTGGTCAGGTGACGGTTCTCGGAGACGGCGATGGTGAGCCCGTCGAGGCGGTTCACGTGGAGCATCACGTGGACGTCCGAGCTGCCGTCCCCCATGTAGATGACGTGCCCCTGCCCGATCTGCAGGCGCGCCTGCAGCTCGTCGATCACCGTGACCTTCCCGTAGCCGGCCGGGCAGTGGAGGATGCGCTGGATCTCGCCGGCCTCGTCGTACTCGAGGCGCGTGCCGACGATGTTCTCCGGCGGCACGATCCCCTCGAGCGCCGACTCGACCACCTCGCGCGGGGCCGCCGAGACCACGAAGAAGGAGAAGCGGTGGACCTCGGAGAGCCCGGCCAGGAACGCGGGGAGCCGCTCGACGTTGCGCTTGAGCCGGATCCGCTTGCCCGTCTCGATCAGGTGCTCGCGCCGCACCACGCGGAGCTCAGGGTCGTGGCGCAGCAGGTAGGTGAGCTCCGCGCCCTGCTGCACGAAGTTCTGGGCGGCGAGGCCGTGCACGCGGGCCTCGAAGTCGTGAATGCCGATCAGCTCGCTGAGCACGAGCCCGGAGTCGTTGAAGCTGAGCGTCTGGTCGAAGTCGCTGGCGACCAGGTAGTGGTTCGCGGTGGCCGGCGCGGGGCCGGCGGAGCGCGGGGTGACGCTGGCTGTGTTGCGTGTGGACATGGCTTCCTCCTCGGGAGACTTCCCTCGGGAAACGAACACTCGCATGTGACGTGGGAGGTTCTAGCGGCGCTCGTCTAACAGCAGAGGGAGCTCTGGTAACGTCTCGGCGACATCATCGTCGTTCCAGCATGGGTCGTGCAGCGAGCGTGGTTCACGTGAGTCATGAGGCTCGAGGTTCCAGAGCTGCGTTCAGGGATAGTCGGCGAGGGAGATTTGTCAACCCGCGGATCTGCAAGTCATCGGGATGATCTCGAAAATGAGCGAGGGCGCAGGTCGCGCACGCTGCGCGTCAACCGCGACCTGGCACGCTCGGGCCCGCCGATGCCAACTTTGCCGTCGCCGCGGCGGCGCGCCACCGCCCCGATCCGAGCGCGCGCGTGAGTGTTAGACTGGAGCGATGAGAGCGATGAGACACCCGCGGCTCCTCGTCCTCGGCGCGCTCGCCCTGGCAGCGTGTCCCGGCAGCTCGAACCTCACGCCTCGCGAGGCGGGCCCGGAGCAGGGCGCGCCCGGCAGCGACGCGCTCTCCGAGCTCGGCGCCCGCGACGGCCTGCCGACGGTCTACGCCTGCAACACCGTCGACGTCCTCTTCGTGATCGACGACTCGGGGACGATGTCCCAGGAGCAGGAGAACCTCGCGGCGAGCTTCCCCAAGCTGATCGCGCGGCTCGAGGGGATCAAGCCGGCGGTGAAGAGCTACCACCTCGGCGTGGTCTCCACCGACCTCGGCGCCGGCGGCCGCGAGATCGGCACCTGCAAGGGCAGCGGCGACGACGGCAAGCTCCTCCACGCGCCGCACGGGAGCGGCTGCGCCGCCTCCTACCCGAAGTGGCTCGAGGGGCCGGCGGCGACGGTGGCGCAGGACTTCGCCTGCATCGCCAAGCTCGGCACCGAGGGCTGCGGCTACGAGCAGCAGCTCGAGGCCGCGCTGCGCGCGCTCACCACGCAGCCGGAGAACGCGGGCTTCCTGCGCAAGAACGCGCCGCTCGCGATCATCTTCATCAGCGACGAGGACGACTGCTCGGCCAAGGACGCCTCGCTCTTCGACCCCGACGACCTGAGCCTCGGCGAGCTCCCCACGCGCTGCGTGCGGCTCCTCGACAAGCTCCACCCGATCTCGCGCTACGTGGACGGCTTCCGCGCGCTGAAGGACAACCCCGAGCGGATCGTGGTGGCGGCGATCACCGGACCGGCCGGCGCGGTCGTCCTCGACCCGAAGCTCGGCACCGGGATGAAGCCGATCTGCAGCTCGCCCAGCTTCGGCGAGGCGACGCCGGGGAACCGCTTCGCGGAGCTGGTCAAGCAGTTCGGCGAGCGCGGCGTCCAGGCCAGCCTCTGCGACGGGGACCTCGCGGCGCCGCTCGACGTGATCGGCAAGGCGCTGGAGCGGGTCTGCCTGGAGTGAGGGCGTACGGCCCATTCTCGAGACTTGCGAGGAGACCCGACGCGCAAGCGGTGGCCCGGGCAGGCAACGGCAGCTGGCCAGGGGTGACCCGACCAGCCGAGGAGAGCGAGCGCGGCGCGAGGTCCGAAGGGTCGGCGTCGGGGTCGACGAAGCGCGGGCAGTGGCGCGCGGGACAGCGGCGGGCGAGGGCGGCGGGCGAGGGCTACGGCAGGAGGACCTTGTCGATCACGTGCACGACGCCGTTCGTCACGTTGAGGTCGAAGGGGCCGATCTTGGCGCCGCTCGTGCCGGCGCTGCTCACCGTCGGGCCGCTCGTGCTGAAGGTGAGCTTGCCGCCGGCGAGGCTGTCCACCGGCGCCGTCGGGAGCTTCGCGGAGAGCACCGGCGCCGCGGCCTTGACCACGTGCAGGAGCAGGACGTCGCGCAGCTTGGTCGCGTCGCCCGGCGCGGTGATCGCCTTGAAGGCCGCGTCGGTCGGCGCGAAGACCGTGTAGGGCTCGGCGGCCTTCAGCGCGTCGGCGACGCTGGTGCCGCCCGTGAGCGGCGCCGCGGCGCCGACCGCCTTGCCGAGCTCGCCGAGGCCGGCGATGCCCACCAGGTCCACCACCGTCGGGGGCAGCAGCACCTTGTCGATCACGTGGACGACGCCGTTCGTCGTCTTGATGTCGGCGAGGACCACCGCCGCCCCGTTGACCTTCACCCCGCTCGCCGTCGAGAAGAGCAGCGAGATGCCGTTGCCCCAGGTGTTCTTCAGCAGCGTGTCGGCCTTGGCAGGGATCGTCGTGGAGAGCGTCTTGCCCGCCACCACGTGGTAGAGGAGCACGTCGCGGAGCTTCGCCGTGTCGGCCGGCGCGGTGATCGCCTTGAACGCCGCGTCGGTCGGCGCGAAGACGGTGAAGGGGCCAGCGCCCTGGAGCGCCTTCAGCACCGAGGTGCCGTCGGGGAGGTTCGCCGCCGCGCCGACGGCCTTGACCAGCTCGCC
>JAKLHH010000726.1 GCA_022710245.1 Myxococcota bacterium | reverse complement strand
GGCCCGCCGGTGCCGCCCGACTACGCGCCGCAGCCCGAGGCGTGCGTGGTCGTCGCGGCGCGGCCCGACACGAGCGCAATGGTCGCGCTGCAGCGCGAGGCGCGCGCAGTGGTCCCGGCGCAGCCCGTCGCGGGCGCAGGCGTCACGACGCAGCTCGAGGCCGCTCCGGTCGCCGCTGCCAGCCGGCCGAAGGCCGACCCCGTTGCTGCCGCGGCCGCGAGCGCGCCGGAGCAGACGGGCACGGCCGCGATACCGATCGAGCTCCTCGGGGAGCAGGGCCCGCCGGTGCCGCCCGACTACGCGCCGCAGCCCGAGGCGGCCGTGGTGGTCACGGCGCCCGTGCTGCCCGAGTCTCCCGCCAAACCCTCGCCGCCCGCGACGCCGCTCGTCTCGCGCGGCGACGTCCTGCCGGCGGGGCCGCTGCCGACCGACGACGATCCGCAGCCCACGCTCCGCGCCCCGGGCGTGGCGATCCCGCCTCGCTCGGGGCGGATCCCGCCGAGGGCGCTCCACCTGCGCGTGCGCGACGCGGCCGGCGCCGAGCGCGAGGTCAGCTTCACCCAGGAGGAGATCCTCATCGGTCGCAGCGAGGCGAACGACCTCACGCTGGCCGACGCCGGCGTCTCCCTCGTGCACCTGCGGCTGCTGCAGGTCGGCGGGCAGCTCCAGGTTCGCGACGACGGCTCCAAGAACGGGACCCAGCTCGACGGGCGCCGCCTGGAGCCGTGGCAGCCCGCGCTCCTCGAGGAGGGCGCGGTGCTGAAGGTGGGGCCGTTCATGGTCGAGCTGCTCCCGGGGCCGGGCGCGAGGCTGCCGACCGCTGCGTCACCGCGACCGGTCCCGCGTGACGAGAGGGCCGCGGCGACGGCCACGGGCACGGAGTCCATCCTCCCCCGCCGGCGCCCCTGGGTGATCCTCCTCTGCGTGGCTGGCGCGATCCTCGCGGCGATCGTCGTGGCGCTGGCCGGGCCCTGGCGACGCGGGTCGCGCTGAGCCGGCGGCCCACGATCAGGGCGAGAAGGGCAGGGCGGCCGTCGCGGGGATCTCCTTGCGCAGCGCCCGTCCGGTCGCGCCGCCGAGCCGCAGGTACCAGTCGGAGGGGAGCGTCTGCCCGTCGGCGTCGAGGGAGAGGAAGCTGCCCTGCGCGGGGAGCTGCGACTTCGAGGGCACGATCTTCAGCATCGCGGTGCCCTCGTCGAGCTCATCGAACATCGCCACGTAGATCATCGAGACGCCCGCCCCGACCGCGTTCGCGACCTGTCGCCAGTAGAAGGTGCCCCCCTGGCGAGGGATCTGGTTCACCGGCTTGTCCGGGAAGAGGTTGTGCCAGGAGAAGCCGGGGAAGATGACGGGCATGTAGAGCTTGCCCGCCGTCTTGAGGTCGACGAGGTCGGGGACGATGAGGTCCTGCTTGAAGGCGTCGGCGCCGGCGGCGTCACCGTAGCGCCCGACCGCCCAGGGGCTGACGACGTCGAAGGAGCGGTAGACGCTGGCCCAGGCCGGGTCGGTCCGGGAGTCTTTCTTCAGCGTGCGCCAGTAGGTCGGCACGCCGCCCACCAGCGTCACCTGCTGACTCGCCGGCGCGCCGGTGCGGAACCAGTTGATCAGCTGCTGCGCCTCGGAGGCGGTGCCCGGTCGATCGGTGAAGCCGAGCCCCCAGAGCCCCAGCACCGGCTTGCCGGCGTGGCGGAGGTAGCGCGGGCTGGAGGTGACCTTGAGGACGTCGACCAGGTGCGCCCAGTCGGCCTTGAGGTCCGCGGCGAGCGACGCCGGCTTCGCCCCCGAGAGGTCGTACATGACGGCGAAGACCCGGCCCTCGGCCTCGGCGCCGGCGCGCACGTTGGCGGCCACCTGGTCGCGCAGCGTGAGGTAGGCCGGGTCGGCGAGCTCCGAGAGGAAGCGCTGCAGGAAGACGCCGTCGATGCCCGCCGCCTTCATCCAGGCGAAGTGCCGCGCCACCGTCTTCGGGCGGTGGCTCGAGAAGAGGACCGCGGGCTGGCCGGAGGGGAGCGTCAGCTTCGTCGTGCAGAGCTCTTCGGCCCCGAGCTCGCTCGTGTCGGGCCAGGCGTCGAAGGTGGCGTTCGTGGCCACTGGATCCTGGCTGCGGAACCAGTGCACCCAGGCGTCGAGCTGCCAGCCGTCCCCGGGGCAGGCGAACCAGCCCTGGTAGCCGAAGAGGACCTTGCGGTCGAGGGTCGACGGGTCGATGACCGCGGGCGGCACCCAGGCGTCGGGCTGCGTCAGGCGCTGGTCGACGGGCCGTGCGTCGCCGGTCGCGCGGTCGGCAGGCCGCGCCTCCGCCGGGGCGAGGTCGACGGCCCGCTCGCGCGCGGCGTCGAGGGGCGCGCTGGTGCTGCCACAGGCGCTGCAGAGGGAGGCGATCAGGAGGAGGCGCGCGGGCGAGGGGGTCATGCGGAGCATTGTAGCGCCGGGGACCTCGGGTGAGTCACTGGACCGCCTTGCCGATCAAGTAGCCGAGCCCCGCGGCGCCGAGGCCGATGGCGGCCCCGGTGGCCACCGACGCGCCGCCGCCGTGGTCGTGGTCGTGGTAGACCGGGCGCCCCCGGCCCCTGCCCAAACCCCTGTTGACCTTGACCCGGGCACCCCGTATTTAAGGACGAGCCCCTCGGAGAGAAGAGAAGACGACCATGAGCGACTGGACCCTGAAGAAGAACGCCTTCCCGGGCCGCCCCGGCCCGGTGCTGGTGGTGGTGATGGACGGCGTCGGCCTCGGCCGCGCCGACGAGGGGAACGCGGTGCACCTCGCGCGCAAGCCGACCCTCGATCGCATCTGGTCGACCTGTCCGACGGCCCGGCTCCAGGCCCACGGCACCGCCGTCGGGCTCCCGTCCGACGAGGACATGGGCAACTCCGAGGTCGGGCACAACGCGATCGGCGCCGGTCAGGTCTACGACCAGGGCGCCAAGCGCGTGAACGCCGCCATCGCCGACCACTCGATCTTCGAGGGCGAGGTCTGGCGGAGCATGATCAAGCGCTGCCGCGAGCAGCACACGCCGATGCACTTCATCGGCCTGCTCAGCGACGGCAACGTGCACAGCCATATCGACCAGCTCTTCGCGCTGATCCGCGAGTGCCAGCGCGCGGGCGTGGAGCAGGTCTGCGTGCACCCGCTCCTCGACGGGCGGGACGTCCCGGAGACCTCGGCGCTGCAGTACGTCGACGCGCTCGAGGGGCTCCTCGCGAAGATCAGCAGCGAGGGCGGTGGCAAGCTCAGCTACCGCATCGCCTCCGGCGGCGGCCGCATGCTCGTCACCATGGACCGCTACGAGGCCAACTGGAGCGTCGTCGAGCGCGGCTGGAAGGCTCACGTCCTCGGCGAGGGGCGGCCCTTCGCCAGCGCGCGCGAGGCGATCGAGACCTACCGCCGCGAGGACGCGGGGGCGACCGACCAGTTCCTCCCCGAGTTCGTCATCGTCAAGGACGGCAAGCCCGTCGGGCGCATCGAGGACGGCGCCTGCGTGGTCTTCTTCAACTTCCGCGGCGACCGCGCGATCGAGATCAGCCGCGCCTTCGACCAGGACGACTTCCCCTACTTCGACCGCAAGCGGTGCCCCGACGTGCTCTACGCCGGGATCATGCAGTACGACGGCGACCTCCTCATCCCGAAGCGCTTCCTGGTGACGCCGCCCGCCATCGCCCACACCATGGGCGAGCTCCTGGCGCGGAGCGGGATCGGGCAGCTCGCCTGCTCGGAGACGCAGAAGTACGGCCACGTCACCTACTTCTGGAACGGGAACCGCGGCGGCATGTTCAGCGAGGAGAGCGAGCGCTACATCGAGATCCCCTCGGACCTCGTCCCCTTCGAGCAGCGGCCCTGGATGAAGGCGGCCGAGATCACCGACGCGACCATCGCGGCCCTCTCCGGCCAGGGCGCGCCCGCTGGCGGGTTCCGCTTCGGGCGCATCAACTACGCGAACGGCGACATGGTGGGACACACCGGCAGCCGGCAGGCGGCGATCCTCGCCGTCGAGGCGGTGGACCTCTCGCTGGCGCGCGTGCTCGCGGCGATGGAGCGCCTCGGCGGCGTCACCCTGGTCACCGCGGACCACGGGAACGCCGACGAGATGTACGAGTGGGACAAGAAGAAGAAGGACTTCCAGCGCGACGCTCACGGCGCGCTGGCAGCGAAGACGGCGCACACCCTGAACCCGGTCCCCTTCACCATCGTCGACCCGCGCTTCAAGGGCGAGTACGAGCTCGATCCGGGCGTGGAGAAGCCGCGGCTCAGCAACATCGCCGCGACGGCGCTGACGCTGATGGGCTACGAGCCGCCCTCGCTCTGGGACCGGCCGCTGATCCGGCTCCGCTGAGTCGGGGGCTGCCCTGAGCCGCCTCCTGCGAGGAGCCCGCCGAGCGCTGCTCGCCGCCGAGGTGCGGCGGCTGCCCCCGTCGCGCGGCGGCGACCTCGACCTCCTCGTCGCCTACCCGAACGACTACCGCACCGGGATGGCGAACCTCGGCTACCACGCTGTCCTCGAGCTCGCGCTCGAGGCGGGCGCGGTGGATCGGGTCTTCCTGCCCGACCCCGGCGCGCTGCGCGAACACCGGCGGAGCGGAGCGTCGCTCCTCAGCCTCGAGGACGAGCGGCCGCTCGCTGACTTCGGCGCCATCCTCTGCTCCGTCTCCTTCGAGCCCGACTACGTCGGGCTGGTGCAGCTCCTCGAGCTGGCCGGCCTGCCGCCGCTCGCCGAGGAGCGCGGCGAGGACGCGCCGCTGATCATCGCGGGCGGCGTGGCGCCGACCCTGAACCCGGAGCCGCTGGCGCCCCTCTGTGACCTGATCGGGATCGGCGAGGCCGAGGCGCTGCTGCCGCCGCTCCTCGCGTTGCTCCGCGAGCAGGGGCCGCGCGGCGACAGGGGCGCGCTCCTCGAGCAGGCCGCCGCGCTCCCGG
>JAKLHH010000725.1 GCA_022710245.1 Myxococcota bacterium | reverse complement strand
ACCGCTGCTGGATGAGCTCCGCCGAGGTGTTGACGCTGTTGAGCACGTTGCCGACGTTGTGGAGGACGCTCGCGGCGACGTCCGCGCGCCCCGCCTGCCGCGAGGCCTCCGCCAGGGCCGCGCGCGAGCGCCGCAGGCTCCCCGCCATCCCGTCGAGGTCCCGCCCCAGCTCGCCCAGCTCGCCGGTCGCCTCGAGCTCGAGGCGGGCCTCGAGGTCCCCGCGCGAGATGGAGTCGACGAAGGAGATCAGCCGCGGGAGCGGCCGCGTCAGGTGCGCCCCGAAGAGGACCGCCACCACGAACGGGAGGAGCAGCACCCCGAGCCCCGCCAGCGAGAGCCCCAGGAACCACCGACGCCAGGAGTCGACGCGGGCGGTGGAGAACTCCACCACCACGCGGCCGAGGAGCCGGCCCTCGAGGCTGACCGCGGCCTCGCCCCGATAGCCGCGGGCGGTGGCCTGGACGCGAGGCTGACCGGCGTGACCGCTGTCGAGCACACGCGGCGCGGCCCCCGTGCTGGCCAGCCGCTCGCCGCCCTGGGCCTCCACCACGATGAAGCTCAGGTCGGGGTCGGGCCCCTGCGCCCCCGCGCAGGTGGAGAAGTGCTCTCGCACCGTCCGCCGGTCGCCAGCGGCCAGCGCGAGGTCCATCTCGGGGAGCAGCCGCCGGAGGCAGGCGCTCGCCTTGCTCTCGATCCCCTGCCGGAGGAGCGGGTCGGTGCGCACGAGGAGCAGGGTCAGCAGCCCGGCCATCACAGCGAGGGGCACGCTGGAGGCCGCGGTCTGCAGCACCAGCAGCTTGGTGCGGAGCCTCATCGCCGGGACCGGTCCTCGGGGAACGGGAGCCGTCCGCGGGCGACGAGCTCGGTGGCCTCGCCCGGCGCCAGCGGCCGGCTGAAGAGGTAGCCCTGCGCCCCATCGCAGAGGAGCCGCGCTCCGGCGTCCCAGGAGAGCCGCCGGAGCGACTCGAGCTGCGCGAGCGTCTCGATGCCCTCGGCGATGACCTCCAGCCTCATCGTGTGAGCGACGGCGACGATCGCGGCGACGATGCTGGCGTCCTGCGGGTCGTCCGCGATGTTCTTGAGCAGCAGCCGATCGATCTTGACGGCGTGGACCGGGAGGTCGCGCAGCCGATTGAAGGTCGCGTGACCGGAGCCGAAGTCATCGATGATGATCCGCACGCCGAGGTCGTGCAGCCCTACCAGCAGCGCCTGCGAGCGGTCACCGCCGGCGAGGATCGTGCTCTCCGTGACCTCGAGCTGGAGGTGCTCGGCGGCGAGGTGCGTCTCCTCGAGGATGGCGCGGACGTGCGAGAGCAGCTCTGGCTCCTGCAGCTGGCGCGTGGAGAGGTTCACCGCCACCGGCACGCGCACGTGCCCGGCCTCCTGCCACGCGCGGTTCTGACGGCACGCCTCCCGCAGCACCCAGTCGCCGATGGTGGTGATCGCCGAGGAGCGCTCCGCGACGTGGAGGAACGTCGACGGCGCGAGGTCGCCGAGCTCGGGGTGGTGCCAGCGGACCAGCGCCTCCATCGCCTTCAGCCGGCCGCTCTCCAGGTCGATCAGCGGGAGGTAGTGCACCGCGAGCTGTCGCTGCTCGATCGCCGCCGTGACGCCGCGGAGGAGCTCCGTCAGCCGCTGGTCACCAGCCTCGGCGGGAGGCGCGAAGTAGCAAGCGCGGGCCTTGCCATCCTGCTTGGCGCGGTACATCGCCTGGTCCGCGTGCCGGAGGAGCAGCTCGCTCGCGGAGCCATCGCGTGGGAAGAGCGACACCCCGATGCTCGTCGTCAGCGGGAGCAGGTGGCCCTCCACGTCGAAGGCCGTCTCGAAGGCCCCGAGCACGCGCGCCACGGCCAGGGTGGCCTCCTCCGGTCGCTCCAGCCCGCCGGCGACCATGACGAACTCGTCGCCGCCCAGTCGGGCTATCAGGTCCTCCGGCCGCGTCCGGGCGCGCAGGCGCGCGGCGACGTCGCGCAGGAGCCCGTCGCCCACCTGGTGGCCGTGCCGGTCGTTGACCTCCTTGAAGCCGTCGAGGTCGAAGAGCAGGAGCGCGACCATCCGCCCGGACTGACCCGCCGCGGCGAGCGCCTGCTGGAGCTGGCTCTGCAGGACGAGGCGGTTCGGCAGCCCGGTCAGCCCGTCATGGGTCGCCAGGTGCTGGAGGTTGTCCTCGGCGCGCTGGCGTTCGCCGATCTCCTGGCGGAGCCGCTGGTTGGCCACCTCGAGCTCACGAGTGCGGGAGTGCACGGCTGCCTGCAGATCCTGCATCTGCAGCTCGAGGCGCCGCTGCAGCCACCACTTGCGCGTCAGGGCGTGCGCGGCCTGCACCACCTCGATCGCGTCGAACGGCTTCTTGATCACGAGCAGCCCGTCGCTCAGGCCGAGCCGCTCGACGATGTCGCGGAAGGTGTAGTCGGAGTGCGCGGTGCAGATGACGACCTGCAGGGTCGGATCCACCTGCCAGAGGCGGCACACCGTCTCGACGCCGTCCCAGCCGGGGGGCATGCGGATGTCGACGAAGGCCAGGGCGAAGGGCTCGCCGGACGCCTTCGCCTCGGTCACCAGGCGCAGCGCCTCCTCGCCCTGCTGGGCGGAGGTGAGCAGGAAGACCGAGGGGGCGCCGCGCGACGCCGGCGTCTCGCCGAAGAGCTCCTCGTCGAGCGCGTCGAGGTCGGCGGAGGAGGCGGACCGCTGCCGGAAGATCTTCCCGAAGTCTGCGTGGATCGCGAGGTTGTCGTCCACCAGCAGGACCCGATAGGTGGCGGGGGAGGTCGGTGCGCCGCTGCCAGACATCTTGCACCCTCGCGTGCCGCAGACACGCACCCAACTATCCCATCGGCCGGTCCGCGGACGACTTGAGCCGTCTGCTTCCTCCCGCTGCCGGTGCGCTTGACAGCCGGCTGCCCGCTGCCGCACGCTGGCGCGTCATGAGCGCTCAGGTCCTCGTGTCCACGGTGGTATCGGTCGTGTCCCTCACCCTCGGCGCATGCAAGCGGGAGCCGCCGCCACCGCCGCCGCTCCAGGAGGCGCCGGCGGTGACCTGGCAGCCGCCGGCGCTGACCATCGCGAACTACACCGCGCACTACCCGGCCTACGGCGGCTGCTACGGCTGCCGCGTCCTCTTCTTCATCAGCGAGTCGGAGCTCCTGGTCCGCAGCGAGGGGACCTGGAACGGTCGCTCGGAGATCACCATCGGCGAGACCAAGATCGACGGGGCCGAGCTGGCGAAGAACCGGCGCACCTTCCCCATCGTGCACCGGCTCGGTGGCCTCAAGCTCGTGAAGGGGAGCGAGGGGCAGCCCGTCGCGGTGAACCTCACCGTCCGCGTCGAGCTCCCCAACGCGAAGCCAGCGACGGCCACGGTCCCCTCTCTCGAGGTGAGCGCGTACAGCCTGATCGACGTCTTCCGCAAGGTCAAGGGCGGCCCGCTCCGCTTCGAGGGCGACGTGGAGCGCGTGAAGCCGCAGGCCGCCGTCCTCTACCTGCGCTCCGCGCTCAACCCGACCCGGCTCCTCGGCACGCCCGCGCTGGTGCGTGACGTCGACTGGGTAGCCTTCGCCGAGGAGAAGGAGCTGCGCAAGCGCCAGTGCGGCGGCTACCGCTCGGTGCGCACCGGCCGCGCCTCCGGGGTCACCGTCTACTACTACAAGACCTCGATCTCGATCTTCGATCGCCGCACCGGCAAGAAGCTCGGCGAGAAGGAGTTCCTCCCGCGTGACGGCTGCCCGCTCGCCTCGATCGGCGGCTCCACCTCGGAGCGGCCGAGCGACAAGGTCCTCCAGGCCTGGGTCGCGAACGCGCTGAAGAAGGGCGTGGTCGCGCCGTGACCTCGCCTGCCCCCTGACCCACCGGACGCCACGGCGGCGCGCAGCTGCTCGGTGCTCTCCAGCACCAGAGCGCGAGCGCTCACCACTCGTGCACCGACGCGACGCCTGTTTCGGACCGAGGCCCTGCGTGCTCAGCGCTTGAGCGAGAAGGTCGCCGGCTGTGATCGCAGCTGGATCGCGTCCTTGGAGAAGTGGTTGAAGGAGTCGAAGGCGATGCTGAAATCGCCGCCGGCTGCGGGGAAGCGATAGGCCTGCCCCACCTCGACCACGACCCTGTGCGACGCACCCGGCTTGACCACCACGAAGCCCTGGGGGCCAGGGTGGGCACGCTTGTGCATCTCGCCCTGGTACTCGATCCGCTTCCCGCCCTGACGGATGTCAAAGACGTTGTTGGAGATCGTCCCGTCGTGACAGATGGTGAGCTTGTCGAGGGCGAAGGGGGTCTTCCCGGTGTTGCTGAAGCTGATCTCGACCTTCACCGACCACCCGTCGCCCGACCTGCGGGCTTGCTGGACCGTGAGCTTGATCGTCATCCTCGACTTGTCTTTCTCCTTCGCGGCGGGTCCTGCCAGCGCGCTGGTCGTGATCCCGGCGACGCTGACGAGCGCGCAGAGCAGCAGCCATCCGACCATCTTCTGTCTCATCGATGCGGTCTCCCTCTGAAGGACCCAACGCCCTCGACGCCGAAGAACGGGCGGTTCAAACGCCGTGGTCCAGTGCTCGCAAGATACCAGCGGGAGGCTGGTGGCTCAAGGCCGGCGCTGGCTGGCTGGCTGGCACTGGTGGCTGGCTCCAGGCCGATACGGTGCTGGCCTCCGGATGCCTTGCCCCCGCTCAGGGACCGCACCAGTGCAGCATCTCTCCCAGCGCGCCGAAGGCGTCGACGTCCTTCGCGCCGTGGCCCACGATCACGCTCAGCCGCCGGGCGGTGCCCGTCACCGTCGGCGTCCAGGTCTTCCCGTCGTAGCGCAGGATCGCCCCGCGCGCGCCGGCCGCGAAGACCTCGCTGCCGCTGGCGCCCCAGACGGTCGTCAGCTCGGTGGTCACTCCCGAGGCCATCGTGGTCCAGCTGCCCGGCGAGCCGCGCAGGATGA
>JAKLHH010000724.1 GCA_022710245.1 Myxococcota bacterium | reverse complement strand
CGTGCAGCGCGCGAGGTCCGCCGGGCGGCGCAGCGCGTGCGCCTCGCGGTAGGCCGGCGCGCAGGCCACCAGGAAGGACTCGCGGAAGAGCGGCGTGCGCTCGAGCTGCGGGTGGTGGTGCCGCACGCAGTCGATGGCCAGGTCGAGGTCTTCGCGAAGGAGCGGGGCGAGGAGGTCGGGGCCGAGGTGGACGTCGAGCTCGAGGCCGGGGTGGGCGGCGAGGAAGGGCGGGAGGTGGTGCATCAGCACGCTGCTGCCGAACTCCACCGTCACCCCGAGCCGCAGGCGGCCGGCGGCGCGGGTCGAGCCCTGCCGCAGATCCTCCTGCGCCTGCTCGAGGGTGGCGAAGACGCCCTCGCAGGCCTGCTGCAGCCGCAGCCCCTCCTCGGTCGGGCGCACCAGCCGCCCGCTGCGGACGAGGAGCTGCAGGCCCGCCGAGTCCTCCAGCTTGCGCACCGCGTGGCTGACGGCGCTCTGCGTCCGGCCGAGGCGCCGCGCGGCGCCGGAGAAGCTGCCCAGCCGCGCCACCAGGAAGAAGGCGCGGAGCTGCTGGAGGTCGAGCGCCAGGTCCATATATGAATCATATTCATGGTTGATATGAAATCAATGAGTTTGGTACATGCCTCCGGCCTGCCCATACTGCCCTCAGGAGGTCGGACGATGACCAAGGACACGCACGCGACGATGAGCACCCTGCAGGCCCTCGGGCTCGGGGAGCGCAACCTGGGCGGCTTCGCGGGGGAGTGGGTCGGCAGCGGCAAGGAGCAGGTGGTGAGCTCGCCGATCGACGGCGAGCCCCTCGCCACGGTGGTGAACATCACCGCCGGTGAGCTCGAGGGGATCCTCTCCCGCTGCCATGGCGCCTTCGCGCAGTGGCGGCTGGTGCCGGCGCCGAAGCGCGGCGAGGTGGTGAAGGCGCTCGGCGCCGAGCTGCTCGCGCAGAAGGAGAGCCTGGCCCGCCTGGTCTCCCTGGAGATGGGCAAGACCCTGCGCGAGAGCCGCGGCGAGGTGCAGGAGATGGTCGACATCTGCGACTTCGCCGTGGGCCTCAGCCGGCAGCTCTACGGGCTGACGATGCCGAGTGAGCGTCGGGGACACCGGCTGCAGGAGCAGTGGCACCCCCTCGGCGTCGTGGGGCTGATCACCGCCTTCAACTTCCCCGTCGCCGTCTGGAGCTGGAACACCGCCCTCGCGCTCGTCTGCGGCGACGCCGTGCTCTGGAAGCCCTCGTCGAAGACGCCGCTCACCGCGCTCGCCTGCACCCGCCTCGCGCAGCGCGTGCTGCAGCGCCTCGGCCACGACCCGGCGATCTGCAGCCTGGCCATCGGCCGCGGCAGCGAGCTCGGCGACCTGATCAATCGCGACCCGCGGGTCGCGCTGATCTCCTACACCGGCTCGGTCCCCGGCGGGCGCCACGTGGGGGGGCTGGTCCAGGAGCGCTTCGGCCGGATGATCCTCGAGCTCGGCGGCAACAACGCCGTCATCGTCAGCGAGCAGGCCGACCTCGAGGTGGCCCTGCGGGCCGTCTACTTCGGCGCCATCGGCACCTCCGGCCAGCGCTGCACCTCGACCCGGCGCGTGATCATCCACGAGGCGGTCTACGCGCCCTTCGTCGAGCGCCTGCGCGCCCTCTACGCGAGGACCCGGATCGGCGACCCGCTCGACGCGGGCACGCTGATGGGCCCGCTGGTCGACCGCGCGGCGGTCGAGACGATGCTGAAGGCCGTCGAGACCGCGCGCGGCCAGGGCGCCGCGGTGCTCGCCGGCGGCGAGCGCCTCGAGCTGCCGGGCGGCTGCTACGTCACACCGTGCCTGGTGGAGGTCTCGGGCAACCTGCCGATCGTGAAGGAGGAGACCTTCGCGCCGGTGCTCTACCTGATGCGCTACCGCACCCTCGAGGAGGCCATCGCGATCCAGAACGGCGTGCCGCAGGGCCTCTCCAGCGCGATCATCACCAACGACCTCAGGGAGAGCGAGCTCTTCCTCTCGGCGGCGGGGAGCGACTGCGGCATCGCCAACGTCAACACCGGCACCAGCGGCGCCGAGATCGGCGGGGCGTTCGGCGGCGAGAAGGAGACCGGCGGCGGGCGCGAGAGCGGCTCGGACGCCTGGAAGGCCTACATGCGCCGGCAGACGAACGCGCTCAACTTCAGCGGCCGCCTCGAGCTCGCGCAGGGGATCCAGCTCGACCCGTGAGGCTCACGCCCGACGAGCGGCGCCCTGAGGGCGCGACCCCGGGGCGGGTGAGCACGCCCGGGAGCGCCGGTGGCTCGCCCCGGACGCGCCGTCTGAGCGGTAACCCGCCCCAGGTCTGAAACCTGCACCCGGAGTCCGCCAGCCAGCAGGCGGAAACCCAGCTCACGTCCGAGACCTCAGGCGAGAGTCCGCTCTCTGGCAGGCGGAGACTGGGTGCAGGTTCAAGACCTGCCCCCAGAGTCCGCCGTCACCCGCTGGAAGAGCAGCGGTCGCGCCACCGCCACGTCGGGCGTCTGGTCCAGGAGCGCTTCGGTCGGATGATCCTCGAGCTCGGCGGCAACAACGCCGTCATCGTCATCCCGGAGCGGCCGGAGGCCGCGAGGACCCGCAAGTCGCCCTTTGTCGCGGAGCCTCCGCAGGAGGCGAGCAGGGCAAGGGACCCGGGCGCAGCGGATCGCATGCACGCCGTCCTCGGGCGCTGCTCGCCTCGAGGTCGACCTGACCCTCAGCCGGCGAGCTCCTCTTCCTGGAGCTCGACCGCCACGGGCGGCTCGTCCGGCGGCGGCGGCGCCGGCCTGATGAAGGGCCGTCGATCCTCCTTGCAGAGCAGCTGCACCACGTGCGAGCCGCTCAGGATCGCGCCCGGCACCCCGGAGAAGGGCGTGGTCCACTGGCCGGCCATGTAGAAGCGCGCCAGGCCGGGCAGCATCCGCTGCAGCTCGACCCCCAGGTTCCTGGGGGTGATGCACCACCCGTCGACCGACCCCTGCCAGTTGCCGGTGTACCTCGCGTAGGTCACCGGCGTCGCGACGTCCACCACCTCCACCTGCGCGGCGATCCCCGGCCAGCGCCGCTCCAGCTCCGCGATGGAGAGCTCGGCGACGCGACGCTTCTCGGCGTCGTAGGCGGCCCGGTCGCGATGCAGGGTGGCCCAGTAGTCGTGGTTGCTCGCGTACCAGACCTGCGCCACCGACCTGCCGGCCGGGGCCATCGAGGCGTCGTGGCAGTAGTGGAGCACCTCGAGCTGCCTCCGCGCCTCGCCCGCGATCAGGATCGGCTGCGGCAGGTCGAAGATCAGGTGCCGCGGCTCGCGCGAGAGGTCACGGGCCACCCCCAGCATCACCTGGATCAGCGGCGGATAGACCTTCCACTCCGCGTAGGCACGACGGAGCTCCGGGGTCGTGTAGGCGCCGTCCAGCAGGTCGAAGAGCGCGGTGCGTCCGTCGCCGGCCGAGATCACCGCGTCGGCCCTGTGCTCGGTGCCGTCTGCCAGCCTGACCCCGACGGCCCGACCGTGCTCGACGAGGATCTTCGTCACCCTCGCCCTGCAGCGGAGCTCACCGCCGAGCGCGCGGTAGCGCCTGGCCACGGTCTGCGCCACCGCGACGGAGCCGCCGAGGGGCGTGCCCATGTTCCGGGTGTGGTTGCAGGCGAGCAGCGTCACCGCGGCGGCCAGCGGCACCTCGGGCATCGGCCAGCCCGGGGCGTCGAGCATCAGCCGGAGCACCTCCGCCACGAACGGGTCCTGGCACTGGGCCGCGAAGCCCTGCAGCGACACCTTCGCGTGGCGGATGATCCCGCGCAGGGACAGCATCAGCCGCGCCTTCTTCAGGTAGTCGAGCGGGCCCCACAGCTCGCGCGGCTTCTCCAGGTCGATCTCGACGCGCGCGAACTGCCGGGCCAGGCCAGTCAGCGTGCGGATGTGGGCGGCGTCGCGCGGCGAGGCCGCCACCAGCTCGCGCTCCAGCTGATCGAGGTCCGAGTGGAGGTCGATCTGTCTCCCCTGCGTCTCGATGCGCATGCGGACCTCGGGGTAGACGAAGGTCCGGGTCTGCAGCACGCCGAGGTCGCACCAGGTACGGTGGAAGGTCCCGGAGGTCGAGGACATCAGCAGGTGGAGGCTGGTGTCGAAGACGTAGCCCTTGCGCTTCCAGGCGGTGCAGAGGCCCCCGGGGATGGCGTGGGCCTCGAGGATCTGGCTCCGGTAGCCGCTCGCCTGGGCGTAGCAGCCCGCGGCGAGACCAGCCATCCCCCCGCCGATGATGATGACGTCCTTCATGACGCTCCCTTCCCCCTCGAGGCGGGCATCATACAGGTCCTCGATGACGAGGGCGATCGCGATTGTACGCTGCCGCCCCGCGCAGGCTCCCCTGTAGACCCACATCCCCGCTCGCGCGTCCCACCCAGACAGGACTGCCTCGAGGCGGACCATGCGCGCGCTCACCTTCGGCCCCGCCCTCCTCTGCTCCCTGCTCACCGCCACCTCCCTCCACGCCGCCGGCTTCGACGTGGCCAGGGCCCGCCGGCGCAGCGCCGAGCTGTTCGCGGCTTGCGCCTCGAGCTACGAGCAGGGCGCCTGTCGCTACTTCGGCCGCTGGTGGGCGCGGCACTACGCTCGCAAGACCAGCGCCGGTGGAGCGCGCACGGTCTGGGACGAGTACGTGGCCGAGCTGGCCCGCAAGCGCCAGAAGCCAGAGCGGCTCGACTGCACGCTCTACGCGCAGGAGATCCTCAGGGCGGGGATGGCGCCCGGCGACTACGCGAAGCTCGTCGCCGGGCACCGGCGGGTCTGGGGACCGCGCGGCTTCGCGGGCTGGAGCGTCGCCCACCTGCTCACCGAGGAGCATGGCTGGAAGGCCTACGCCATCCTGCGGCGCGACGCGCGCTACTACCACTACTACCTGAAGCACCTGCAGCGCGAGCAGCGGCTCCTCGTCTGGAAGC
>JAKLHH010000723.1 GCA_022710245.1 Myxococcota bacterium | reverse complement strand
GTCTCCACGGTGTTGCCCCGCCCCAGGGTACCCGCTCCACCTTCACGGCACCACCTCTGTCTTGCGCCGGTACCCCATCAGGCCGAGCAAACCGGTGAGCCTACCGTGTCCCATGCGGAGGCAGCCGGCGGTCGGCGGGAACCTTTCGCCCGACCAGGACTCCAACCCTCACTTGATGATGCTGGATGAAGGGAGACGTCTATGCGGAGAGTGATCGCGATCACGATGGGCGCCGGGTTGCTCCGCTTCTCACACCTCGCGGTGGCTGCGCCCGACGACCCCTGCGACCAGGCGCGCAAGCCCCGCGTGCGCATGGAGCGTGGGCGAGACGGGTCGCGGCGGATGGTCCTCGAGGAGCCGCTGATCGTCTGCGGCAAGCGCCACAAGCCAAACGCGTTCTACGTGCTGCAGCGGAGCCGGGTGGACTTCAGCCAGCAGCCCCTGCGCCGATCCTTCGTGAAGCACATCCCGGCCAGCGTGAGCCGCGCGCCCTTCTGAGCGGTCGGGCCCGAGCGCGCCCCGCGAGCCGCCTCTCGCCGCCGAGAGCGACCTGGTGTACGCTCTCTGCTTCACCAGCGGAAGGAGGCGCGCCCCGTGATCTACTCCAAGTATCGGGTCTACCGGATCCCCACCGCCAAGTTCGACTCCCTCAACGAGGCGCTGCGGGTCAAGTTCGGTTGCAGCTTCAAGCCGCTCGACACGCGCGGCATCCCGCAGCCGGGCAAGCCGATCAACGGCGGCATCAACGGCGAGCGGATGAACGCGCCCTACCGCCCCGGCTTCTACTGGAAGGACGTCACGCTGACGGTGATGATCCCCGACGCGCTGAGCATGGGCTCGAACCCGGCCTATGCCCAGGAGTCAGCCTTCTGGAGCACGCTCGAGGAGGCGATCAAGCAGTGCGGCGGCAACCGCGTCAGCGACGGCACTGGCGTTCCCCCGGGGGTCCCGCCCGAGGTCCTGCACTAGTCCAGGCCGCCCGGGTTCCCAGCGCCCGGCGTTCGTCGCAGCGGGCTGGACCGCACGGGTACCCGTGCACGGTCCGGTTGGTGGAGGTGTCGCATGGCGATGGCGATGGACAACACTCCCTCTCTCCCGGCCACCTTCTTCGCGCCTCCCGAGCGCGCAGGAGCGGAAGAGCTCCGGGCCCAGATCGCCGCCGTCGCTGCGAACCCCATCGTCGACGCCATCCTCGCCGGCCTCGGCGGGGTGGCGGTGATCGTGAACCGGCAGCGGCAGATCCTGGCCATCAACGCCGCCTACCTCGAGCAGCTCGGGCTGGACGACCCGGCGGGCGCGCTCGGCCTGCGGCCTGGCGAGGCGCTGGGCTGCGTCCACGCGCACGACCACCCGGCCGGCTGCGGCACCGCGCGGGTCTGCGAGAGCTGCGGCGCCGCCGTGGCGATGGTCACCTCGCTCCGCCACGAGCGCGCCGAGGAGCGCGAGTGCGCGCTGCTGGCGATGCGCGGGGCTGCGCCGGTCAGCCTCGACCTCCGCGTCAGGGCGCTCCCCCTCCGCCTGGAGTCGCACGGCCTGCTGCTGGTGCTCCTCGACGACGTCAGCGAGTCCAAGCGCTGCGCCTGCCTCGAGCAGGCCTTCTTCCACGACCTGAACAACGTGCTCGTCGGCCTGCTCGACTCCTGCGCGGAGGTGAGCGAGCGACTGACCGGCGAGCACGCCGCGCTGGCCGCCGAGCTGCACCAGCTCGCGGCGCGCGTCGCGCGGGAGGTGGCGGTCCAGAGGGCGCTGGCGCTGCCCGGCTCGCGCCTGAGAGTGGACGCCCCTCAGCGCGCCCCGATCGCCGCGCTCCTCGCGGCCGCGGCTGACACCGCGCGGAGACACCCGTCGGCGAGCGGCCGCCGTCTGGGCGTGGCGTCGACGGTGCCGGGCTCGGCGATCGAGACCGACCCGGTGCTGCTGCAGCGGGTGCTGCTGAACCTCCTGCTCAACGCGCTCGAGGCGAGCCCCGCGGACGGAGAGGTCCGGCTCTGGGTGGAGGACGAGCCGGCGCGCGTCGTGTTCAAGGTCTGGAACCAGGGCGCGATCCCGCCGGCGGTCGCGCCGCGCATCTTCCAGCGCTACTTCAGCACCAAGACCGGTCCGGCCCGCGGCCAGGGCACCTACGCCGCGAAGCTCCTCGGAGAGCGCTACCTCGGCGGGCACGTGGGCTTCCGCAGCGACGAGCCCGGCGGGACGCTGTTCTGGATCGAGCTCCCGCGCGGAGGGGGCTGAGGGACTATCGCCCGAGCGAGCTCCCGCGCGGAGGCGGCTGACGGACCATCGCCGGATCGAGCTCCCGCGCGGACCCACCTGACGGACCACGCCTCGCCCGATCACTGGCTCGAGGCGGCAGCCGGCGGCGCTGAGACCCATCTAGCCCGCCGCCGCCGCGACGAGCGCCTCACCCCGCCCCGCGAGCACCTCGCGCGCGTCCGCGAGCTGCACGGCTCGCTCGGCCTCTCGAGCGGCCTCGGCGTCCTGGCCGGCGAGCGCGGCGAGCTCGGCGTGCACCTCGACGGCGGCGGCCGCCAGCGCCGCCAGCGACTGCACCTGGTGCCGGTCCCGCCGCACCCGGCGCGTGGCCCAGCGGAGGAGCTCCAGCACCAGCGCCACCGGCGCGCCGGTGAAGAGCGCGGCCGGGCGCAGGCTCGCCTCGATCATCGCCAGCCTGACCACCCCCTGCTCGCCCTCCCCGAGGAGGTCACGCACGGCGGCGATGCAGACGAGCGCGTGCGGGACGACCTCGAGCGCGTGGCCGTGGGCGTCGGGGCGGCCGGCGTAGGCGAGCAGGAGGCGGCGGCCGAGCGCGAAGGCGAAGGCGTTCCAGTCGAGCGCGGGCACGGGCGCCGCGCCCTCGCAGGCAGCGAGCCCCGGACCGAGGTGCGCGAGGAGCTCCGCCTCCTCGACGGGCGCTCCGGAGAGCCAGGCGACCGGCGCGCTCACGAGGCACCCCATCGCCGCGTGGTCGCCTCGCCGGGGACGTGGGTGAACCCGGCGCTCCCCACGCTCCACCAGCCGCCCTCGGCGGTCCCCGAGACCACGGCGACGCAGCTCGCGCGCTCCGGCCCGTCGAGAGCGAAGACCCGCACCTCACCGGCCCAGTCGCCGAGCGCGGCGCGGCGGCCGTCGTCGGAGAGCGCCGCCGCGGTCAGGGTCGAGCGGTCGGAGCCGGGGAGCACCGCGACCGGCGCGCCGGCCTCCTCCTCGAGGACGACGGCGGGGCCGACGCGGCCCCAGAGGAGCACCCGGCCACCGCCGCGGGCGACAGCCTGCAGGCAACCTGCCGCCGGGAGGGGCTGCGCGCACCAGCGCTCGATGCGGCCGCGCGTCGGGTCCCAGCGGAAGAAGGTCCCGTGCTCCTCCAGCCACCCGACCACCCGCCCGCGCCCGTCGAAGGCCGCGCAGGCGACGCGCCCCTCGACGCGCACCGTCCCGAGGCGCCCGCCCTCCTCGTGGACCGTGAGCTCGCTCGCGGCGTCGAAGCAGCCGCCGACCAGCACGCGGCTGCCGTCGTCCGAGAGCTCCGAGTAGCGATCGCGCGCGTCGACCCCCGCGGCGCGCAGCAGCTCCCCGCGCTCGACGTCGTGGAGCACCAGCTCCTCGCCGCCCCAGCCGCCGCCGCTGAGGAAGCGCTCCCCGTCGCGCGAGAGCCGGCTCGCGCTCACCTCGCAGGTCCACGGCTCGGTCCTGCCGAGGTCGTGCTGCCCCTCCTCCCAGCGCATGACCCGCGCCGCGCACGCCACCAGGCCGCGCGGGCTGAACGCCAGCGCGCTGATCTCGCCGACGCGGCCTGGCTCGCGCACGGTGCCAGGCGGCTGCAGCGTGGTGCCGTCGAGGAGCCCCAGGCGCCGCGGCCTCTCGCTCAGCTCCCAGAGGTGAAGTCGCCCCTCCATCTCGCCGGCCGCCAGCCGCTCGCCGGTGGGGTCGAAGGCGAGGGCGGTGATCTTGCCGCACGCCCCCGCCCCGAGGACGCGGCGGAGCTCGCCGTCGGAGAGCGCTCGCTCCGCGACCCACATCGCGTTCCCGCCGGTGACAAATTCGCCCTTCATCGCGGAGCCTCCGCAGGAGGCGAGCAGGGCGAATTGCGGGTCCTCGCGGCCTCCGGCCGCTCCGGGATGAGACCGCCGCAATTGGTCGCACCCGTCAGCCGCGGCGAGGGCGCGGACGGAGTCGGCGTAGCGCGCCCTGAGGAGCGGCCCGGCGGGGCCGCGCAGCCCCACGTCGCTGTCGCGCAGCCAGAGCACCGCGTCGCCCAGCGCGACCGCCCTGGAGAAGGGCTCGGTGGGCGTCGGGGGCGCGCTGCTGTCGACGGAGACGAGCTGGGCCTCCGAGTAGAGGCTCAGCGCCACCTGACGTCCTGCCGCGGCCAGGGCGGAGGCGGGCGGGAGCTCGCGCAGCTGGCGGCCGTCGACGGTGGCGAGGGCCAGGGTGGAGGCGCGGTCGCGCCCGACGTAGACGGTCTCCCCGTCGGGCGAGAGCGCGACGCTGGTGACCCGCAGCTCGCCGTGCGCGCCTGCCCAGGGGCCGAAGGTGCGGCGAGGAGCGAGCTCCCCGTCGAGCAGCGTCGCCCGGGCGTCGTCCCAGGCGACGACGCGGTCACCGCGAACCTGGAGACCCTCGACGCGGGTCAGCCCGGGGAGCGCGGCGGCCGATCGCCGCACGCCCCGCTCTCCGTCCCACACCTGCAGGCCCGCTCCCCCTGTCAGCAGCGCACCGTGGTCACGCCAGGCGAGCGGTACAGCTCCGGCGGCGACCCGGAACGCCGCGCGGAGGGCGCCGCCCTCGCGCTCCCAGACGCAGACAAGGCCGCCGTGGTCGCAGGCTGCCAGCAGCCGGCCGTCGGGGCTCAGCGCGAGCTGCTCCACTGGCTCCAGCGGACCGACCGGGCGCCTCGCGTCCAGGAGCCGCGCCAGCTCGACGACC
>JAKLHH010000722.1 GCA_022710245.1 Myxococcota bacterium | reverse complement strand
CCGAGATCGCCGGGGTGATCATCCCATCGGCGAAGAGGAGCGCGGTGCCGAAGAGCGCGAGCAGCACCAGCGCGGAGGAGACGCTTCTCCTGGCGGGCGGGCGCGCGTCGCCGGGCGCGCGTGCGTCGCCGCTCGTGTTGCGCGCGTCTCCTGGCGGGCGCGCGTCGCCGCTCGTGTTGCGCGTCAGGAGCGCGAGCAGGGCGAGGATGCCGCCCTCGCCCTCGTTGTCCGCGCGCATGACGAAGATCAGGTACTTCACCCAGACGACGAGGACCAGCGCCCAGAAGACCAGCGAGAGGACCCCGAGCACGTCCCCGGTGGCGGGGACGCCCGGTCCGCGGAACGCCTCGCGCAGCGCGTAGAGCGGCGAGGTCCCGAGGTCCCCGTACACCACACCGAGGGCCCCGAGCGCGAGCCGGAGCAGGTCGCGGCGCGCGCGAGCCGGGCCCGGATGAGCCCCGGCCTGTGTGGCAGCCTCGAGCATCGCGATGGAGTTCCTTAGCACGGACGGTGCCGTCGCGCCCGCGCTCCGCCTGAGCCAGAGCGGCGGCCGCTCGTGCTATGCTGGCAGTGGTGCGAGGACCAAGGAGCAGGTTCTACCGATGGACATCCTGGAGCGCCTGAAGGGGATCTCGGACATCATCATCGACAGCTACTTCGTCGTCGACCCCGAGCGGAACATCCTCGACTTCAACCGGGCGTTCTTTGCCATGCTCCCGCGGGCGACGGCGCGCGGGCTGCGCGGCAAGAAGTGCTATGACGTCTTGCAGCTCGACATCTGCCAGGAGCGCTGCATCGCCCAGCAGTGCTGGAAGGCGCGCCAGCACGTCCGGCTCGACGAGATCCGCGGCCGCATCGCCAAGAGCGACAAGAAGCTCGCGTTCATCCTCTCCGCGCTCCCCTTCTTCAACGAGGACGGCACGCCGGCCGGCGCCATGGTGATCCACCGCAACGTCACCGACGAGGCGCTCGTACAGAGCAAGTACCAGGACATGCTCGACAACGAGAAGCGCGACCGGGAGCGCCTGATGCACATCATCCGCTCGCGGACCAAGGACCTGCTGGAGACCAGCCAGCAGCTCCTCGGTGTGCAGCGCGAGCTGATGGGGTTCCGGCGGGGGCGGATCCTCTGAGGGCCGCTGTCGCCCCGTTCCCTCTGTGCTCCTCGACGGCTGGCGTCACCTCGGCTTTCGTGCCGATCTGTTGGTCGCGGCAGCTTCGCCCGACCGCCCGACCTGGGCGGCCGCCGCGACGATTTCTCTGCACAGAAGCCGCGCCGGCCGCTCTTGCTCCTTGACGAGTGACCCCGAGGAGGGAAACGAATGTCCACGCACCTGCGAGCGAGCCTGCGCCTCACCGCCCTGCTGGCCGCCCTGGCCGGCGCGGGCTGCGCCGCCGAGCTGGCCAGCGAGCGGACCGCGGCCGACGATGAGCTCTTCCGCTTTGCCGAGTCCGCCTACGCCACCTCGGTCGACAAGGCCTGCGTCGAGTTGCAGGGGGTCTGCCAGACGACCGGCAAGTGCCAGGCCTACCAGCTCTTCTGCGGCCCCAACATCAACTGGGCGTGCCTCTCCAAGTACTTCAGCTGCCGGGACGGCGCCTCGCCGGCCGCCTGCCGCCGCTTCCTGGACGCCTGCCAGGGGATGGTGATCTGGCCGGAGGCGGGGACCCCGAAGCTGGACACGGGCGTGGCGCCGAAGGCCGACCTGGGCGCGGCGAAGCCGGACACTGGCGCGGCGAAGCCGGACACCGGCGCGGCGAAGCTGGACACCGGCGCCCCCAAGGCCGACGCGAAGGTCGTCAAGCCGGACATCGGCGCCCCCAAGGCCGACGCGAAGGTCGTCAAGCCGGACACGAGCGCGCCCAAGCCGGACACGACCGTGGTGAAGAAGGACACGGGCACGCCTCCCGCGAGCGGCGCGGGCACCATCGTCCCGCTCTACTCCTACCCCACCGCCTCGTCGTGGACGCAGATCGTCCAGGCCAAGCAGGCCCACCCCTCGGTCCCGGTGGTCGCCATCGTCAACGTCTCCGACGGCCCGGGCACGGCGGTCGAGTCCAACTTCACCTCGGGGATCAAGAAGCTGGTGGCTGCGGGGATCGTGGTGATCGGCTACGTGAGCACGGTCTACGGGACGCGCCCTTCGTCCGCGGTGAAGACCGACATCGACCGCTGGAAGAGCTTCTACCCGGGGCAGCTGACGGGCATCTTCTTCGACGAGCAGAACAACGCGACGGGCGGCGAGAGCTACTACAAGACGGTGGCGAGCTACGCCAAGTCGCTCGGCTTCACCTTCACCGTCGGGAACCCGGGCACCGACGTGCCGACCAGCTACCTCGGCGTCGTCGACGCCATGTTCATCTACGAGACCGACGGCCTGCCCTCGCTGAGCAGCCTCGGCGGCTGGCACGCGAGCTACGACAAGAAGAACTTCGGCATCATCCCCTACGCGGTCTCCTCGCTCTCGGCGAGCTTCGTCGCCAGCGCGAAGCAGACCATCGGCTGGATCTACATCACCAGCGACGACCTGCCGAACCCGTGGGATACGCTGCCGTCGTACTTCACGCAGCTGCTCGCGGAGCTCGCGAAGTAATTCGCCCTCATCGCGGAGCCTCCGAAGGAGGCGAGCAGGGCGAATTGCGACTGTCTCATCCCGGAGCGGCCGGAGGCCGCGAAGACCCGCAATTCGCCCTTCATCGCGGAGCCTCCGAAGGAGGCGGTGGACATCTCCTTCGACGTCGACGCCGTCGGGCCCTGAGCGCGCTCGCTCTGGAGGTCTCCGGCCCTCGCACATCTTCGGGACGCTCGGGCGCGCCGGGCGGAGGTCATCGGGTCGTGCTACCATGATCGCTGGAATGAAGGACGATCTGCTCGACAAGACCCTCGAGGTGCTGGCTCGCTTCAATGACGAGGGTGTTGAGTACGTCGTCGTCGGTGGCGTCGCGTTGAACCTCCATGGTCTGGTGCGAGCGACGGAGGACCTCGACGTGTTCATCCGCGCCGCGCCGGACAACGTGGCGGCCCTGAGGCGAGCGCTCCGTCGGGTCTGGGACGATCCGGAGATCGATCAGATCACTGCGGACGACCTCTGCGGCGACTACCCCGCCGTGCGCTACGGTCCGCCGGACGACTCGCTGCCGCTCGACATCTTGACGCGTCTGGGCGAGCTCGCTCGGTACGAGGACCTCGAGCACGAGGTCATCGACTTCGAGGGGGTGCCGATCCGCGTGGCGACTCCGGAGACGCTCCACTGGATGAAGGCAGGCACCGTGCGGCCGCGGGACCAGGCTGACGCGGCGGCTCTCCGGGGCGCCTTCGGCATCGACCCGGGGAGGAGGCGATGAGCGTCACGAAGTATCGCGACGTCGCCGAGATGCCGCCGCTGCCGCTGGTGTCCGGGCCGGAGCTGGCGCAGCGGATACGATCTGTCTGGGCGCGCGCCCGGCGTCTCGCCCGCGCGTGTCGGGCGCCGGGCGTCCAGCGCTTCGCCAGCATCGAGGAGGCGCAGCAGGCGAGGGAGGAGGCGACCCGCGCGCGGATGCAGCAGCTGCGGAGCGAGCGTCTCGCTGGCCGGACGCCGTAGCCTGTGAACGACCGTGGCCCACGCTGAAGAGCTGCGCGATCGGGCAGGCGCGGCCGGGGGCTGGCCGCCTCCGGCGGCATGGCGGACTGGTGGCGGGCTCGGGGCGCAGGCGCGGCATGGCGGACTCGGGGGGCAGGTATTGAACCTGCACCCAGTTTTCGCTCGCTGGAGAGCGGAAAGTCAGCTCACGTCTTGGACCTGAGCTGGGTTTCCGCCTTCTGGAGAGCGGACTCCGGGTGCAGGTTGTAAACCTGGGGCGGGTTTCCGCCTCGTGCGGCACCGGGGTGCCGCTCCTCTTCGGCATCGTCCTCGGCTGGCGAGGAGGGCGCTCCAGAGCTCAGATCAGCGGCCAGCCCTGCGGCAGGAAGAGCGCCTCGTAGAGCCGGATCGCGTAGCGGTCGGTCATGCCCGCCAGGAAGTCGGTGACCGCGCGCTCGATCGGCTGCTCGCGGTCGACGCCGTCGGGCCAGTACTCGCGCCGGAAGGTCTCCGGCTGCTTGTCCACGAAGTGCTCCCAGAGCGCGCAGAGGATCCCCTCGGCCTTGACCAGCTCGCCGTGCACCTGCGGGTTGTCGTAGACGCGCTCGTAGAGGAACGCGCGCAGCGTGCGCAGCGCCGCGTCGCCCGCCTCGGAGAGGCAGATGCGCGGCTCGCGGTCGAGGTCGGTCGCGCTGAGCACGTCCAGCACAAGGTGGGCGAGCCGCTCGGAGCTGGTCGCGCCGATCGAGGTGCCGAGCCCCTCGGGGATCTCGCTCGGCGAGAGCAGCTTCGCGCGGATGGCGTCGTCGAGGTCGTGGTTGACGTAGGCGATGATGTCCGCGACGCGGACGATCTGCCCCTCGAGGGTGGAGGCCGCCTGCTTCGGCCCCGCGCCGACGATGGCTCCCTTGCCCTTGGAGTGCTTCTCGATCCCCTCGCGCACCTCGTGGGTCAGGTTGAGGCCGCGCCCGTCGCGCTCGAGGACGTCGACGACGCGCAGGCTCTGCTGCACGTGGCGGAAGCCGCCCGGCACCAGCTTGTTGAGCACCGCCTCGCCCGCGTGCCCGAAGGGCGTGTGGCCGAGGTCGTGGCCGAGCGCGATGGCCTCGGTGAGGTCCTCGTTGAGCCCGAGCGCGCGCGCGATGGTGCGCGCGATCTGCGAGACCTCGAGCGTGTGCGTGATCCGCGTGCGGTAGTGGTCGCCCTCGGGGCTGAGGAAGACCTGCGTCTTCTGCGCCAGGCGCCGGAACGACTTGCAGTGGAGGACGCGGTCGCGGTCGCGCTGGAAGCAGGTCCGCACCGGGTCCGCGGGCTCCGGCCTCGGCCGCCCGCGCGAGGCCGCGGCGAGGCAAGCGTGCCG
>JAKLHH010000721.1 GCA_022710245.1 Myxococcota bacterium | reverse complement strand
AACACGCTGCGCGGGTCTCTTTCGCCGCGGGCTTCGTTGCGCCTCCTCGAAATACCGAGAGTATGACTTCGTCGGCGCGCCTTGCCCGCGACGAAATATCCTCCGCGGATCGTGATCCACCGAAGCGGACTGTGGGGTTAGATCACCCGCCGCGATCCTCGATCGGAAAGGTTCGACCTTTACATTGGGCCACCGGCGGCGGTATTCCAGATCATCTCTCACCCGACACCATCTGACCTGCGAAAGGAGTCTCGAATGCGAGCTCTCGGGTTGTGCGCGCTCCTCCTCACCACCGTGCTCGGCGCCTCGTCGTGCACGACCTACCTGGTGAAGAGCAAGAGCTACCTGATCGACATGAACTACGCCCAGCCCCGTCCGGGCGGGTTCCGCGTGGTGAAGCGGAACCTCACCGCCACCGTGAGCTGGGACAGCGACGACAACGACGTGCCGCGAGGCTCCGAGGCCTACATGCTGAAGATGACCAGCCTGCTCACCACCGCCACGCAGCGGCTCCTCGAGCAGGCGAACCTGCAGGACAACCAGGCGCTCTACAACGTGCGCATCTCGGCGCCGGGGGTGCGCGACCAGTACATGGCCTACGCGCTCATCACCGTGGTCTTCTGGCGAGAGCAGCGGAACGCCGCGACCATCACCGCCGACGTCATCGAGTTCACCAACTGAGCGACGAGAGGAGAGACGACATGCGCCAGATCAAGAAGACCATCCTCGTCGCCGCCGGCCTCGTCCTCGCGCTCGCCCAGGGCGGGTGCCTCGTCGGCCGTCAGGTCTCCACCTCCAACGTGCTGGACCTCCCCAACACCATCACCGCCCGCGGCTTCAAGTACGTGAAGAAGGGGATCGTCGGCCGCTACGATCTCCATGGCATCTACCCGGCCAAGCTCAACCGCGAGCAGCTGATGTCGGCGCTCAACGTGGCCGACGAGGCCTACCGGCGGCTGTGGGAGGCGGCGGGCGGGATCATGGACAACCAGGCCCTGGTCAACGTGGTGGTCGAGGTCTCCTTCGTGCAGAAGAACAGCGAGCTCTTCATGGCGCTGGGCTTCTACGCGGACAAGATCGAGCTCGCCCCCGCGCCCGCCCGCGCCGCCGCCCCGGGCCGCCAGGGCGCGCTGGTCCAGCTGATCCGCGATCAGCTCACCCGCGCCGCCCGCGCCCAGCTCCCGGGGCTCCTCTGAGCCTCAGGAGGATGGCCGCCGGAACCGCAGGGTGAGCGCGATCACCCAGACCACCGACACCGCCACGTAGACCCCGACGCTCCACTTCGGGTGGTCGAGCGTGCGCCCCTCTCCGAGGCAGACCTTGAAGATCTGCCTGAAGAGGTCGAAGAAGAGCCCCAGCGTCGCCGCGCCGAACCAGTGCATGCGCTCGGCGAGAGTGGCCAGGGTCTCCCCCCGCCGCTCCGGCGCGAGCCAGTACTCCTTGTTGGGCAGGTTGAGCCCCCTGGTGTTGCCCCTGGTCAGGCTGCGGCCGAGCCCGAGGAACATGAGGAAGACCAGGAGCGTCGCGCCGAGGTAGATGCCGACCAGCACGTTGCGCGGCGCGAACGAGGTGGCGATCCCCTGCCCGTTGAAGTGCGAGGGCACCAGCTCGGGGAGCTTCGGGTAGAAGTAGATCATCTGCAGCAGACAGATGAGCCAGGTGCCGAGCAGGATCAGTCGGGAGATGGGCAACCTCCTCGGGCCAGCGCTGACCCTCACGTGGGGGCCCGGGTTGGGGTCGCGCCAGGTGCGTTCGTCTGGAGCTGCGATGACAGGTAATGATACCATCGGTTCCTGATCAGGGAGCCAGGTATGGGTGAGTGCCCGCGTTGCCACAAGACGCATCGGGAGGGGCAGCACTGCGAGACCCTCGGCTATGGCGGGACCGCGCCGGCCGACGCGCTGTTGCCCCCACTGGTGCCCCCCAGCGGCCGCGTCCTCGAGCCCGGGACGCGCATCGGCGAGTACGAGATCACCGGGCTGATCGGCGAGGGCGGGATGGGGATGGTCTATGCCGGGGTGCAGCCGATCATCGACAAGCGGGTCGCGATCAAGGTGCTCGGCGCCGCGCTCGCGAGCGACGTCAACATGGTCTCGCGCTTCATGCAGGAGGCGCGCGCGGTCACCCGCATCGACCACCCGAACATCATCGACGTCTACTTCTTCGGGCAGCTCGAGGACGGCCGCTGCTACTTCGTGATGGAGCACCTCGCCGGCGAGAGCCTGGCCGATCTCCTCGAGCGGCGGCCCCTCAGCTTCAGCGAGGCGCGGCGGTTCCTCTGCCAGATGTGCGACGGGCTCGGCGCGGCGCACGCGGAGGGGATCCTCCACCGCGACCTCAAGCCTGACAACATCTTCGTGGTGCGGCCGCGCCGTGGCCACGCCTACATCAAGATCCTCGACTTCGGCGTGGCCAAGCTCTTCGAGGGCGGCGACCACAAGATCGCCACCCGCGAGGGGCTGCCGATCGGCACCCCCGAGTACATGGCGCCCGAGCAGGCGCGCGGCGACACCGACCTCGACGTGCGGGCCGACGTCTACGCGGTGGGGATCATCCTCTACCAGGTGATGACCCGCACCGTGCCGTTCTCGGGAAACTCGTTCCTGCAGGTGCTGCAGCAGCAGGTCTGCGCGGCGCCGTGCCGGCCCTCGGAGCTCGCCCCGGTGCCGCCGCAGCTCGAGGCGCTGATCCTGCGCTGCCTGGCCAAGGAGCCCTCCGAGCGGCCAGCCACCATGGCCGAGCTCGTCGAGGAGCTGGAGCGGGTCTTCACCGCCGAGGCCGGGCCGATCGCGGCCATCCTCGCCGACGAGGCGATCGCCGCCGCGGAGCGGCCGCCGGCAGTGATGAGCGGCGCGCACCTGGCGAGCCCTGCGCCGGGCAGCTCCTCGCGGCCAGGATCTCCCAGCCCCGGGTCCTGGCGCTCCGCCTCCCCCAGCCCGCCCCCCGCCAGCGCGTCAAGGCAGGCCGCCGCGCCGGCGAGGCAGGCGCCCACGGCGCGCGTGACCACCGGCCCGGGCGTCGCGACGCCGGAGACGACCTCCGAGGTCGTGGCGCAGCCGGCCCGTCCCGGGTCGCGCAGCCTGATCGCCGGGGTGCTGCTCGGGATCACGATCTTCAGCGTGGTCGCGGTGGCGCTGATCCTGCTCCGGCGGGGCGGGACTCCGTCGGCAGCGCGGCCGGGCACCACGGTCGCCGCGCAGCGCCCGCCAGCGCCAGACGCCGCGCCCCGCGCGGCGACACCGGTCGCGACACCTCCCGCGAGCACTCCGGCCAGCCAGGCCGCCGCCCGCCCGGACGCCGCGCCGGTGGCAGCCAGGCCTCCGCCGATCAAGCGCCCGCGGCACGTGGCGCGCAAGAAGAGCCCGGGCGTGGAGCTCAAGACCTCCCGCTGACCACGGACCATGACCGACACGGGGTACCGCCGATGACGATCACCACCCGATCCCTGCCCCTGCTCGTGCTGCTCCTCGCCCTCGCCGCGGGCCCGGCTCACGCCCAGGACGTGGCGAACGAGGCCGATCTCCTCTTCCGGCGCGGCGGTGAGCTGTTCAAGGCCGGCAAGTACAGCGACGCGCTGCTCGACTTCCTCGCCTCGAACCGGCTGGTGCGGAACCGCAACGCCCTCTACAACGTCGCCTCCTGCTACCTGAAGCTGGGGCAGTACAGCGACGCCTTCCGCTTCTTCTCCGAGTACCAGCGCGAGCCGCTCGCCGAGGCAGAGCGGCTCGCGGTCGCGCGCGAGGTCGACAAGCTCCGGACCCGGGTGGCCCTCCTCGCGGTCAGCTCGACGCCGGCCGGCGGCCTCGTCTATATCGACCGCCGCGACCTCGGCTCGCGCGGCGCCACGCCCGGGCTCTTCGCGCTCACGCCGGGCCGCCACCAGCTCATCGTCGAGGTGGCCGGCCACCACGCGGAGGAGCGCGCCGTGGAGCTGGTGGTCGGCAAGACGGTGGAGGTGAAGCTCCTGCCGCGCCTCGTCCTCGGCTCGGTGGAGCTCCGGGTGCGCCCGCCCGGCGCCACGGTCCGGGTCGATCGCGACCACGGGCCCGCGGAGGCGCTGGCGCCCGCCACGCTGCGCCTCGCGCCGGGCCGCCACGCGCTCTACCTCAGCCGGGCGGGCTACCGGTCAGCCCGCTCAGAGGTGGAGGTGCGCGCGGCGCAGCTGGTCCGCGTGGAGGCGGCGCTCGACCAGCTGCCGCCCACGCCGGCGCGGCTGGTGATCAGCTCGAACCGTCGCGGGGCGCTGGTCAGCGTCGACGGTCAGGCGGTCGGCGCGGCGCCCGTGACGGTGGAGGTGGCGCCGGGGCGGCGGCGGGTGGAGGTGAGCGATGATGACTTCGCGACCTTCCGCGCCGAGGTCCACCTCGCGCCGGGCGAGCGTCGGGTGGTGAACGCGCAGCTCCTGATCGCCTCCGAGGCGGAGGTCGCGGCGGCGACCAAGATGGTGCAGACCGTCGAGGAGGCGCCGAGCTCGATCACCGTGCTCGTCGGCGAGGAGGTGCGGGCGCTCGGCTACCGCTCCCTCGGCGAGGCGCTCCGCGGCGTGCGCGGGTTCTACCTCTCGGACGACCGGCAGTACCAGACGCTCGGCGTGCGCGGGTTCGCGCCGCCCGGCGACTACAACACGCGCCTCCTGCTGCTCAGCGACGGGCACTCGCTCAACGACGTCTGGACCGGCGCCACCTTCGTCGGCCACGACTTCGCGGCGACGCTCGACGACGTGGAGAAGATCGAGGTGGTGCGCGGCCCCGGCTCGGCGCTCTACGGCACCGGCGCCTTCTTCGCGGTGGTCGACGTGACCTCGCGCCAGCGCGAGGACCAGCGGGTGAGCCTCTCGCTGGGAGGCGGTACGCTGGGCGAGGTGCTGGGGCACGGCTCGCTCTTCCAGCAGCTCGGGGAGCGCGCGTCGCTCCGGCTCTCGGCGGGCG
>JAKLHH010000720.1 GCA_022710245.1 Myxococcota bacterium | reverse complement strand
GCTCGTCGAGGCCGCGGGCGGCGTCGGCACCTTCTACGCGGTCGACTGCTCGACGACGATGCTCGAGCGGCTGCGCGAGCGCGCCCGCGCGCACCCCCTGGGCAGGCGCGTGACGCCGGTGCTCTCGGACGACGATCAGCTGCCGCTGCCTGACCGGAGCGTGGACCTGGTGATGATCGGCTCGGTCTATCACGAGCTGCCGGCGCGGGCGGCGTACCTGCGCGAGGTCGTGCGGGTGCTCCGTCCCGGCGGCCGCGCGCTGGTCATCGACTGGCGCCCGCTGGCACCCGGCGCCGAGCGCACCGCCGGACCGCCGGCCGATCACCGCCTCGAGGAGTCGCTCGCGCAGCGCGAGCTCGAGGGGGCGGGGCTCGAGGTCGAGTCGCTCCCCGCCTTCGAGGCGCTCTGGTGCCTGGTGGGGACCCGGCGCCGCTGATCGCCGAGGCGAGGCGCTCTGGTGCCTGGTGGGGACCCGGCGCCGCTGATCGCCGAGGCGAGGTGCGTCCGGGTCAGCTCAGCTGCGGATCGTCGCCGGGATGACCGGGTTGCCGTAGAGGGCGTTCAGCCGCTGGACCTCCGGCTCGCCCGCCTCGGCGAGGAGCGCGAGCGTGAGCTGGTGGACGCGGTCCTCCTCGCGCTCGCGGGACTCGCCCTCCGCGTCGAGGGCGCCCTCCGCGCGCTGGAAGCGCACCACGTGCACCAGCTCGTGGGTCAGCACGTAGACGAGCAGCGCCGCCGGCCAGCCGGGACCGCCGTCGCCCAGGCGACGCAGCAGCACGTCGTCCTGCACGCAGATGCGGTAGAGCGGCTCGGGCCCCGCCGGCCGCTGGCGCTCGTAGACGACCAGGTGCGCGAACGCGTGCGCGGCGCGCTCGACCGTCGAGAGGTCGGCCAGCGTCACCAGCTCGTAGGGGTACTGGTGCGAGGGCAGCGCCGGGATGCGGAACGCCCGCGCGACCAGGGCCTCGCCGCGGCGCAGGCACTGGTGCAGGAGCGAGAGCTGCTCGAGGTTGAAGCCCGATCCCGGCACGGACTCCAATGTAGTGCTGGCCGCCCTGGTTGTCACGGGGCTGCCCTTGACACCCCGGCAAAGATGGTTAGCTTTGGCCGTGCTCGGGGCGCCCTTATCTCGTGGGTGTGCCCTGACGAGTCTGATGCTCTGCCGCCCAGGGCGGCAACCGCAAATCAAGGGCAGCGACAGGAGACCATCATGAAGATCCGGCCTTTGTACGACCGCGTGCTGGCCAGGCGCACCGTCAGTCAGGACGTCACCAAGGGGGGCATCATCATCCCCGAGGCAGCCAAGGAGAAGCCCATCGAGGGTGAGGTCCTGGCTGTCGGCAGCGGCAAGATCCTCGAGAACGGCAAGATTCGTCCCCTCGACGTCAAGGCGGGCGACCGCATCCTCTTCGGCAAGTACTCTGGCTCCGAGGTCAAGATCGAGGGCGAGGAGCACCTGATCCTCCGCGAGGACGAGATCCTCGCGGTCCTGGACAAGTGAGGAGACGACCATGGCTGCCAAGCAGATCATCTTTCACGAGCAGGCTCGCGCCCAGATGCTCCAGGGCGTCAACGCCCTCGCCAACGCGGTCAAGGTCACGCTGGGACCGCGCGGCCGCAACGTGGTGCTGAACAAGTCGTGGGGCTCGCCCACGGTGACCAAGGACGGCGTCACCGTCGCCAAGGAGATCGAGCTCGAGAACAAGCTGATGAACATGGGCGCCCAGATGGTGAAGGAGGTCGCCTCGAAGACCTCCGACGTGGCCGGCGACGGCACCACCACCGCCACCGTGCTCGCCCAGATCATCTACTCCGAGGGCCTCAAGCAGGTCACCGCGGGCGCCAGCCCGATGGAGCTCAAGCGCGGCATCGACCAGGGTGTCGAGCGCATCAACGCCGAGCTGAAGAAGATGTCGAAGCAGACCAAGGGCAAGACCGAGATCGCCCAGGTCGGCACCATCTCCGCGAACGGCGACAAGGTGATCGGCGACCTGATCGCCGAGGCGATGGAGAAGGTCGGCAAGGAGGGTGTGATCACCGTCGAGGAGGCGAAGTCGATGGAGACCACCCTCGACGTCGTCGAGGGGATGCAGTTCGACCGCGGCTACCTCTCGCCCTACTTCGTCACCGACCCCGAGCGGATGGAGGTCGTGCTGGAGGACGCCTTCATCCTCATCCACGAGAAGAAGATCTCCAACATGAAGGACCTGCTGCCGGTCCTCGAGCAGGTGGCCAAGTCGGGCAAGCCGCTGCTGATCATCGCCGAGGAGGTCGACGGCGAGGCGCTCGCCACGCTGGTCGTCAACAAGCTGCGCGGCACGCTCCACACCTGCGCGGTGAAGGCGCCGGGCTTCGGCGATCGCCGCAAGGAGCTGCTGAAGGACATCGCCGTCCTCACCGGCGGCCAGGCCGTCACCGAGGACCTCGGCCTCAAGCTCGAGAACCTGACCCTGAAGGACCTCGGCCAGGCCAAGCGCATCACCGTCGACAAGGACAACACCACCCTGGTCGACGGCGCCGGCGCGAAGAAGGAGATCCAGGGCCGCGTCGAGCAGATCCGCCGCCAGGTCGGGGACACCACCTCGGAGTACGACCGCGAGAAGCTGCAGGAGCGGCTGGCCAAGCTGGTCGGCGGCGTGGCGGTGATCAAGGTCGGGGCCGCGACCGAGACCGAGATGAAGGAGAAGAAGGCGCGCGTCGAGGACGCGATGAACGCCACCCGCGCCGCGGTCGAGGAGGGCATCGTCCCGGGCGGCGGCGTCGCGCTGCTCCGCTGCCAGCACGCCCTCGACGGGCTCAAGCTGGAGGGCGATCAGGCGACCGGCGTGCAGATCCTGCGCCGCGCCGTCGAGGAGCCGCTGCGCCAGATCGCGCAGAACGCGGGGATCGACGGCTCCATCGTCGTCGAGCGCGTGCGCAACGAGAAGGGCTCCTTCGGCTACGACGCAGCGAAGGAGGAGTACTGCGACCTGGTCGCCGCCGGCGTCATCGACCCGACCAAGGTGGTCCGCATCGCGCTGCAGAACGCCTCCAGCGTCGCCGGCCTGATGCTCACCACCGAGGCGATGATCGCCGAGAAGCCGCAGAAGAAGAAGGGGGCGGGCGCCGGCGCCGGCATGGGCGGCGGCATGGACGAGATGGGCGACATGGACGACGACTACTAGTCGCCGCGCCTCGCACCCTCGGCCCCCTCCTCTCGCTCCCCGACAAAGACGGTGCCCCCGCCTCGCCCCGCCGGCAAAACACTGCTGGCCTGAGGCGACCCCTCTCTGCCATCATCGTCCCCGGGCGAGGAGGACGCGATGAACCTGAGAGACCCCGAGGCGCTCAAGCACGTCGCCGACATCTTGATGGCCGCGGCCTACGCGGACGGGACCTACCAGCGCGTGGAGGGCGGCGCCGTGCGCCAGATCCTCGCCGAGCTGAGCGGGCAGGAGGTGGCCCCGAAGGCGCTCCTGCACCGGCTCGACGCCTTCGACCCGGACAGCTTCGAGCTGGAGCCGGCCTGCGCGGCGCTGGCCCTGGAGGGCGTGGAGCCGCGGCGCGAGCTGCTGCAGCTCGTCGCGCGCGTCGCTGACGCCGACGAGGTGCACGACCTCGACGAGTCGGCGTACATCGTCCAGGTGGCGCGCGCGATCGGCGCCAGCCCCGAGGACTACGCCGGGCTCACGCTGGAGCTCCTCGCCTCGGTGGCCCCGCCCCCGATCCCGCCGCGGCGCTGAGCCTGCCGGACTACTCGCCCCCCGGGGCCTTCGGGGCCGGGGGGGCAGCAGACGCAGCTTCGGTCACCGAAGACGTCGCCGTCGTCGACGACGGGGCGGCTTCCCCGGCAGTCGCCGGCGCTGACGACGCGGGGGGCGTCGCCGTCGTCGACGGGCTGGCTGCCCCGGCAGCCGCGGGCGCTGACGACGCGGGGGGCGTCGCCGTCGTCGGCGGGCTGGACGGTGCCCTCGGCGTGGCGCGCGGCGGCCGCGGTGGGCCCGGGCGCCAGAGCCCGCCCTCGCCGTACGCACGCCAGCCCCAGCGCAGCCAGCGCAGCACCGAGAAGGCGAGCCAGAGCGCCCAGGCGAGCATCGCCACCCGGTAGACCGTGAGCGGCGCCGAGAGCACCCAGGGCGTCTCGAGCTGCGCCGCCGCGCGATCCTGGAACCAGCGCAGCTGCCCGCCGTAGGAGCCGTTGCCCCGGAGCTGCATCTCCGGCTCGCCGAGCAGGCCGGAGTGCACCGCGACGACGAGCACGGTGAGCGCGACCAGCGTCCACAGCGGGATCACGATCTGCCGCGCGTTGAACCAGAAGCGAGGGCCTTCCTGGCGCGCCGAGGCGCGGGCGCGCATCCCGAGGAGGAGCAGCCAGAGGACGACGCAGGCCCCGGCGACCACGTTCACCTGCGAGAGCCCGATGGCGAGGAGCATCCACTGCGTCGTGCGCAGCGGCACCCAGCGGACCCGCGCGAGGACCAGCGCCGTCGCGAGCAGGACCAGGAGCAGGCTCCAGAAGAGCACCGCCGGCCCCAGGCGCGGGCCGCCGACGAGGAGCACCCAGCGCGAGTCGGGGACGCGCACCTCCGTCGAGGCGTTGACGCTCGGCGCGCCGAGGTCGACCGGGCTCGCCGTGTAGCGGGCTCCGAGCCCGCGCGGCTCGCGCCAGACGAGCTGCACTCGCTGCTCGCCCGGGGTCAGGCTCAGCGTCACCCGCCGCCCGACCTGCCGCACCGGCTGCGAGCGCCCGCCGATCTGCACCGACTCGAGGAGCGCCCCCTCGGGGAGCGTGAGCGTGTGCTGGGCGCCGCGGCTCGAGCGCACGGTGAGCTCGAGCTGCGCGTCGGTCGCCCGCACGCCCGGCGAGAGCAGGAGCCGGCTGCTGTCGATGGTTATGGTCTGGCCAGCGACGCCCGCGGGCCGGCTCAGCGTGACCTCGAGCTTCTCGCCCG
>JAKLHH010000072.1 GCA_022710245.1 Myxococcota bacterium | reverse complement strand
GACGAACCCTTTCCTGCGCCATGAGAGGGACGTCCGCGACCGGATACGAGATGAGCTCCTGCGCGCGTGGACCCTGGGAGGGCCATTCGTTCGCCCGTTCGCTCCGAGGACGGCTGGTCCAGCCCGCACTGGCTGGGGCCTCCTGAGGTCAGATCCTCGATCGGTCCTGAGAGGGATCAGCGGAGGGGCGACGAGCATCTGGGAGCGCACCCGCAGCGGCTGGCTGACGTTCGTCGTGCCGCGACCCGCGGCGGTCAACCCGACGGCCGCGCAGCTCGCCGTCGGTGACCTGCTCCGCCATGTGTTCGCGGAGACCTCCGCGGCCTGGCAGACGTTCGTCGACGGACGCCGCGTCTGGTCGCCAGCGAGCGCGGTTCGCCCGACCGGGCTGGAGACCTCCGCGCGCTGAGCTCCAATTCTCCGACGGAGATGAGGGAGTTTCCCGTCGAGAAACCTGCTTGCGTCGCCCCGTCCGCCCCGCCATCTTTTCGGGACCCAGCAAGGAGTGTCGTCATGAGGAAGCTCATCATCGCCAGCTCGCTCGCGCTCGCCGCTGCCTTCGCGGTCCCCGCCGTCTCCCACGCCTGCCCCGGCTCGAACAACACCGAGGCGAGCGGGAAGAAGCAGAGCGGCAAGACGGTGGGCAAGGCGCCGCGCAAGCAGCCGCCGCCGAGCAAGACGTAGCCAGACGGTGACCCAGCCGCTGCCCCGCCGCGCGGGCGTGCCGGTGGTGATGGGGGGATCCACGCGACGGCGCTCCCCGAGGGTCCAGCAAACCTGGTCGGACCTGGCCAGGCCCACCCGCGAGGCGCGCCTCGCGCCCCAGTCAGAGCGGGAGCTGCTGGAGCAGCGTCTTGATCTCCGCCCCCCTGGGCCCAGGCGCATGACGCGCGAGGAGCAGCACGTCGCCGATGACGCCGATCGACAGCGTGGTGTTCCAGTCGGTCTTGGCGGCGAGCGTCACCGTCCTCACGCGTCCGGTCGAGGGCGTCCAGCTGCTCAGCAGCAGGCGCTGGGAGCTGTCGATCCAGCCGATCAGGGTGCTGCCCCGGTGGGCGGCCAGGTTCGAGGCGCGCGGGAAGTCATAGATGCGATAGGGCTCGCCGAGGCGGGTCGTCGCCACACCGGGGCCCTGGAGCGCGAAGCGAAAGAGCTGGAGGCCCGGGGTCACCGCGAGGACGAGCTCGCGATCGCTGACCGCCGCGTCGTGCACCAGCTGGACCCTGTGCTGGCCCCAGGGCAGCGCCATCCGCCGCGGCGCCCCCTTGCCGTCGCCGAGCAGGTAGAAGGGCTGGCCCTTGTGCTCCCGCTCCCAGGCGGGAATGACATAGCTGCGCCCGCCGTGCTGGCGGCGGATCGGCGAGCCGACCTCGTCGGTGGCCTTGCCGATCGCGCGCCGTGGCGAGAGCGTCGCGCCGGTCGTGGAGACCACCAGCTTGTAGGCGAGCCGGTCGCGGGTGTTGTGGAAGTAGATCGCGAACTGACCTCGCTCGACGACGACGCGCGGGTGGACGTCTCCGGCGTAGTCCTGGTGGGCGAGGCCATCGGCGGCCGCCGAGGCCAGAGCGATCGTCAGCACCTGCAGCCATGAACGCATGAGCGCGGCCCTCCCGCGGGCAACCCTAGCACAGCAGATGACCGACGGCTTGCCCGGCGAGGTGGCGCTCAAGGCACGGGAGTGAAGCGCTTCTTCGCCGCCCCCGGCAGCGCGCAGTCGAAGTGCCACCACTCGATCTCGAGGGGGAAGAAGCCCGCCTGCACCATCACCTGGCGGAGGAGGAGCCGGTTCGCCAGCGGCGCCGCGGCGAGCTGCCCCGCCTTCAGCCGCGCCAGCTCGAGGCGGGGCTGCGCGGCGGCGCCGGCGCCGTCGAAGGGCGAGCCGAGGTCGAGGGGCTTGCCGTCCTTGCCGGCCAGCGTGAGGTCGACGGCGCAGCCGTAGTTGTGCATCGAGCCGGTCGCCGGGTTCGCGACGTAGCGCTGGCTGGGCGTGCCCTTGACCAGGTCCCACATCAGGCGCTGCACCGCGAGCGGCCGGGCGCAGTCGTAGACGAGGAGGCGCAGGTCCGGGCGCTGCGCGCGGAGCGCTCGCGAGGCGACCGCGAGCTTGCGGGCGGCCTCAGGCTGCAGGAAGCAGCGGCGCAGCGAGCCGTAGACGTTCCGTCGCATGAAGTTGTCGGTGCTCGCGTACTTCAGCTCGACGAGGATCTTGGTGTCGAGGGCGCCCGCGTCGGCGAGGCCGGGCAGCGGCGCCGGCGCGCTGGCAGGGGTGGGCGCAGCGGCCGCGGGGCCAGCGGGCCTGGCGAGCACGAGCACGAGCACGAGCGCGAGGAGGGCAGGGCGAGGCAGTGATCGGCGGTCGCGGCCGCTCCGCACGACCGCCCAGCCTGTGCGGCGTCGCTCCATTCAGAAGCTCCCCTTGATCCCGATCGACGGCAGCAGGGGCAGCCCGCGCAGCGGCCCCGACTGCCGGTAGCGATAGTCCCAGAGCGTCGCCTCGGGGTTCTCGGCGTTGTAGATGTTCTGCACGTCGAGGTAGGCGGAGAAGCGCCAGAGCTTGAAGAGCCAGGTCTTCTCCACGCGGAGGTCGAGCTGGTGGAAGAGCGAGCCGCGGCCCGAGCGGCGCGCCCCGGCGATGCGCGCGTAGAGGTCGAGGTCGCTGTCGTAGACGCCGCCGAGGACCGGCGTCTCCGGGCGCCCGGAGACGAGCCGGAAGCGGGCGCCGAGCTCCCAGTTGCGGCCGGGGCGGAAGCTCGCGACCAGGGTCAGGATGTGGGTCTGGTCGAAGGCGAAGGGGACGTACTCGCCGCCGGGCTCCGTCTGCTGCAGCGAGCGCGAGAGCGTGTAGGAGAGCCAGCCGTAGAAGTAGCGGGTGACGTCGTGCTTGAGCATCAGCTCCAGCCCGTACGAGGTGCCGTTGCCCTCGTTGAGGAAGCGCAGCGCCTGCAGCTGGCCGTCCACCTCGCGCATCTGGTCGGTGGCGACGACGAAGTCCCAGCGCCGGATCGCATAGACCTGCGCGTCGAGGCTGAGGAAGGGCAGGAAGCGGTGCTCGACGCCGACCGAGAAGTGCGCCGCGGGCTTCGGCTGCAGGTGCGGGTTGCCGAAGGTGTCGTTGACCTCGTTCGGCGAGGGCGCCTGCGAGTACATGCCGGCCGCCGCCTTCAGCGTCGTCGACGGGCGCAGCTGGTAGCGGACGGTGAGGCGGGGGTCGGCCGAGAGGTGGAAGGTGCCGACGTAGCGGTAGAGCTCGAAGCGTACGCCCGGGATGAGCTGGAGCCGATCGCCGACGCCGATGATCGCGTCCGCCAGCAGGCCGATGCCGAAGACCGTCTGCCGGACGGTGACCGGCTTGACCTCGCTGCCGAGCGGCATCGCGTTGCCGCCGCCGAGGCCCTCGCCCGAGCCGGGGTTCCGGTAGTCGAGCGGCAGCGGGACCATGGTGTCGAACCAGTCCTGCTCCACCTCCGCGTCGACGCCGAAGCGCAGCGTCACGCGGCGCGCGGCCCGGTACTCGAGGTCCTCGCGGAGCGCGACGTTGAAGGTGTTGAGGTCGATGGCGGCCTCGCCGAAGTTGGTGCGGATCCGCGTGTAGCCGAAGGTCGGGGTGAGGCGCGAGACGAGGCGCTTGCCGAGCTGGGCGCGCCACTGGCCGAGGAGGCGGTGGAAGGTGACGTGCGTGTCGAGGCTGAGGCTCACCGCGTCGGCCGGCTCGTTGGTCGCGACCGCGAGCTGGTCGTCGGAGCCGAAGGCGAGGAGGAAGAGCGAGTCGTCGCCCGGCAGCTTGACGTCGCAGCGCAGCTGGTAGTCGTAGTAGACGGGCACCACCGTCGTGGCCTTGCGATCGGTGAGCTTGAGCAGCGGCGGCAGGATGGCGTCGATGTACGAGCGCCGGACCGCGCCCGCCAGGCTGACCTTGCTCGAGACCGGCGCCTTGAGGAAGAGCGAGGCGTTCAGCAGGTTGATGTCGACCGCGCCGCCCCACTGGCGGGTGAAGGTGTTGCGCGTGGCGACGTCGACCACGCCGGCGGTGAGGCGCCCGTAGCGCACGTCCGCGTTGCCCGGGTAGTAGTCGATGCGGTCGAGGAACTCGGGGTTGAGCACCGAGGGCCCGCCGAGGAAGTGGTAGAGGATCGGGATGACGGTCCCGTCGAGGAAGACCCCCGAGTCGCCGGGCGCCGAGCCGCGGATGAGCAGCGCGCCGCCCACGTAGGGCACCCGCGCCACGCCGGGGAGGCTCTCGATGACGCGCAGCGGATCGCCGAAGGTGCCGGGGACGGTGGTGAGCTCCTTCTGCCGCAGGGTGACGCGCGAGACCACGGTCTTGCGCCGCTGGCCGCGCACCACGGTCTCGTAGGGGTTGTCCTGGGTGCGCCGCAGGTAGAACTCGATGCGCGTCTGCTCGCCGGCGCGCACCTCGGCGTCGGCGCCCTCGCGGTGGTGCTCGGGCGAGATCGCCAGGGCGCGGTAGCGGCCCGGCGGCACCGCCTTGAAGGCGAAGGCGCCCCGCTCGTCGCTGCGCACCTCGACGCCGAGCGCCGCGACCGCCACCGCCACGCCGGCGAGCGGCAGCCGCGTGCCCTGCTCGCGCACGCGGCCGACGAGGACGTCGCTCCCGGCGGGCGCGCTCGGGCGCTCCTCCATCCAGGCGGGGAGTCGCGGGGTGAAGGCGGTCTCCAGGGTGAAGCGGTAGGCGTAGCGGATCCGCACCGGCGCGGGCTTGCCGTCGACCTCGGCCGGCGAGAAGCGGAACTGGCGGGCGGCGGCGGCAGCGGCGGCTCCCAGCTCGGGGTGCGGCGCGGAGAGCACGCGCACCCGCGTCACCGCCCCGGAGGCGCCGATCTCCACCTCGAGCTCGACGACGCCGCTGACGCCGGCGCGGCGCGGTCCCTCGGGGTAGGGCGCCGGGACGAAGCGCTGCAGGACGGGCGGGCGGGTGAGGCGGGGCTCGTCGCGCTTCAGCTCCTCGCGGAGCTGGTCCTGCGCCCGCGCGGCGGCAGGGGCGAGCGCGAGGAGGACGGCGAGGAGGGCGCGGCGCATCGGTGGGCATTATCGCGACCTCGCGGAGGCAGAGGCAAGCCTCCTCCCTCGGCGCAGGTGCCTCGAGGGCGCCTGGCGCCACGGCGCAGCGACAGGCCCGCGCAGGGGCCGCGGCGCGCCGGTCTCGGACCTCTCCGCAAGGATCTGTAAGGATCGAGGGCTGCCTTACAGAAAGGGTCTTGCGTCACGCCAGCGGCCCTGTCTATGGTGCGCCGAGCCAGCGGGCCGGGCGCCACGCTCCCCGCGGCGAGGTGAGGACCGAGGGCCGGCGCGTCGGGTCAGTGACTTCCGCGCGTCCTTCGCTACCCGTTCTCAGGGGTCCGGACGTCAAATGGAGAGGACCGAGCTCACAGCGCGGGTGACCGAGCTGCACCAGAAGTACGGCGGCCTCGTGGAGCGACGCTGCCGCACCATGCTGGGCGACCGGGAGGCGGCGGCGGACGCCGCCCAGGAGGTCTTCCTGCGCCTGCTCCGATCCTGGGAACAGTTTCGCGCGGAGGCGAGCCCCGTGACCTGGCTCTATCAGGTGACCACCAACATCTGCATCGACGAGCTGCGCCGCCGGGCGCGTCGCGCCACGGCGGAGCTCACGCCGGCGATGGAGCAGGTGCTGGCCCACGGCGCGCCCTCCACCGAGGCGGTGGTCGGCGGCCGGCAGGAGCTGCGGGGCCTGCTCGAGCGACTCGACCCCGAGGTGCTCCAGGTGCTGGTCCACCTCCACCTCGACGGCATGACCCAGGAGGAGATCGCGGCGACGCTCGGTGTCACTCGCAAGACCGTGTGGGCGCGGCTCAACCGCGTCCGCCAGCTGGAGCCGAGGTGCGCATGAGCGGGCGAGCTGAGGACCGCACGAGCGGGCGAGCTGAGGACCAGAACGGCGCCGGTGGGTCGCGCTGCCCCTCGCGGTTGCAGCTCGAGCGCCTGGCCTATGGCGAGCTCGCCGGTGAGGAGCGGGCCGCGCTGGAGCAGCACCTCGCCGGCTGCGAGGCGTGCACCACCTGGGTCGCCTCGGTGTGCGCCGAGGAGGAGGCCCGCCCGGCGGAGGCCTCGGCGCGCTTCGCGGAGGCGCTGGTCTCCCGCCTGGCCGCCGAGGAGCGCCGCGCTGTGTCTGCCGCGGCTGCACCGCGTCGCGGCTTCTTCGAGCTGCTGCGCGAGCGCTGGCTCTGGTTCAGCGCGGCGGGCGTCGCGGCGGCCGCCGCGGTGCTCGCCGTGGCCCTCCTCGGTGGCCCGTCCGCGCTGCCCGACTACGCGCTGGAGCTCGGCGAGGGGTCGCAGCGGATGATGGGGAGCAGCGAGGGGGCGCCACCGCGCCGGCTGCGCGTCGATCCCGGCGCTCTGCTCGAGCTGCGGCTGCGCCCTTCCAGCGCCGTCGAGGGCAAGGTCACGGCGCAGCTCTACCTCGCGCGAGGCGGGGCGCTGACGCCCGTGGCGGTGCCGCTCGAGCGCGATGAGCAGGGGAGCCTGCGCCTGGCCGGGGTGGTCGGTCGCGAGCTCACGCTGCCGGCCGGCGCCCAGACCCTCTGGGTGCAGGTCGCGCGCGAGGGGCGCCTGCTCTCCCCGGACGCGCTGGCGAAGCACTGCGCGGGAGCCGCCGGGACGGTGAAGCTCCCCGGGGGCATGGCCTTCCGGGTCGAGCTCCAGATAGGGGAGGCGCGGTGACCTGGCAGGGCCGCGTCCCTCGCAGGCCTCCCCGCCGGGAGCGCTGCCTGCTCGCCCTCTCGCTGCTCGCCGCGGCGGGCTGCCGGCCGCGCGCCGGGCTGCCCCTCGAGGTGGAGGTGGCCGGCTGCGAGCTCCTCCTGCGCGGTCCGGTCTGCGTCGTGGCCGAGGACGGGCGCGTGACCCTCTGGGTCCGCACCACGCCTCGCGCCCGCCTCGAGCTCGGGGGGGAGGCCGAGGCGATCGGCGAGCCGACCCTGGTGCAGGGTGGGCGCCGGCTCCTCGCCCGCGTCCCCTCCCCAGGCGGAGAGCTGCGGCTCCGTGCGCGCGAGGAGGGCGGCGTGGCCGAGTACCGCCTGCGGCTCGCCCCTCGCGGACCGCGCTCGGCGCTGGAGGAGGCGAGGTCGCTCCGCCGCGCGGGCAAGCTCGCCGAGACCCGGGCGCGGCTCGAGCGGGAGCTCGCGGGCGCACCCGCCGCCGAGCGGGCGCACCGGCTGGGGGTGCTCGCGCGGCTCGAGCTCAGCGCCGGCGCCGTCGAGCCCGCCCTCGAGCGGCTGCAGCAGGCCGCGCGGCTGCACCACCAGGCGGGCTGCATCTCCGAGGCGGTGAGCGACGCGACCGCGCTCGCCTACACGCTCATCTATAACGGGCACCGCTTCGTGCGGGCCCGCGCGATCCTCGAGGAGGCGCGCCTCTGGAGCGCCGAGGCGCGCTTCGGGCCAGCGGAGTTCTACCTGGCCTACGCCAGCGGCTCGCTCGCCGGCCGCGTCGGCGACTACCGCCGCGCGCTCGGCCTCCTCGAGGCCGCGAGCCAGCAGGCGGCGCGGCTCGGGCTCGGGCGCGAGGAGCGCCTCGCCAGACAGGTCTACGCCATGCACCTGCAGAGCCTCGGCCGGGGCGAGGAGGCACGCCGGCTCCTCGACGAGGAGTGGCGCGCGCTGCCAGCGGCCGCGACCCCCTGCGAGCGCGCCGACCTGCTCCACAAGCGCGCCTGGTCCACGCTGGTCGCGCTCGAGGGGGGCGCCGCGATCGAGTCGCCGCTCGCGCTCCTCGAGCAGGCGCGCGCCCTCTACGATGGGCCCTGCACCGGCGCGCCGGCCGAGCGGGTCAACGTGCGCCTCAACCTGGCGATCGCGGCGCTCCACGCGGGGCGGGCCGAGCAGGCGCTCGCCTGGATGGCCGCGGCGCGGCGGCTCGAGCTCAGCCGCGACGTGCGCTTCCTGCTCTGGGAGCGCGACCTCGTCGGCAGGCTCGCGCTGCGTGACGGGCGCACCGACGACGCGCTGGAGGCGTACCTCGGCCTCGAGGAGCTGGCCCAGGGGGTGATGGACACCGAGGCGCGCTGGCGAGCGCTGGTCGGGGCTGCGCGCGCCCACGCCGCGGCCGGTGAGCGAGAGGCCGCGAGCGCGGCGCTGGCCCGGGCCGAGGCGCTCCTCGACCAGGCGAGCTGGCAGGTGGCCCTCGGCCAGGGGCGGACGACGTTCGTGGCCCAGCGCCAGCACGCGAGCGAGCTCCAGGTGGAGCTCCTCCTCGAGCGAGGCGAGGCAGCGCTGGCGCTCGACGTGGTCCGTCGCGCTCGCCGGCGCGCGCTGCAGGCGATCTGGCGCGCCGACCAGCTGGCGCAGCTCCCCGCCGACCGGCGGGCCGCCTGGGATCGGCTGATGGCGGACTACCACGCCCGGCGGGACGCCCTGAACGCCGCCCTCGCCGACGCCTGGCGGCGCCCGGCGGACGAGCTCCGGCTCCTGCTGCAGGAGCAGGAGGAGCAGCGGCGGCAGCTGCGCCGGGTCCTCGACGAGGCGGCCCAGCTCCTCGGCGGCCGCGGCGGCCGCGCGGGCCCGCTCCGGAGGCCGGCCGAGGGCGAGCTCCTGCTCGCCTACTTTCCGATGGGGCCGCGCTGGGCCGCGTTCGCCGCCGACCGGACACGCACGCTGCACCGCTGGCTCACGCCGCCGTCCGCCGCCGCGGACGCCGCGTCGCTCGGCGCCTCGCTGCTGGAGCCGCTGGCCGCCTCCCTCGCCGGGCGCCGGCGCGTGATCGTCCTCACCTACGGCGCGGCCAACCGGCTCGACGTCCACGCCCTCCCGGTGGGCGGCCGCCCCCTCGGCGAGCTCAGCGAGGTCGTCTACGGCCTCGATCTGGAGCAGGCCGTGCCCCCCGCGAGGCTGGCCGCGCAGGGGGCGGCGCGGCGGGCGCTCGTCGTCATCGACCCGAGGAGCAACCTCCCGGCGCTGCACCAGGCGACCGCGACGGTCCGCCGCGCGCTGGCTGGCGAGCTGACGCTCCTCGAGCGCGCGACCGCCAGCAGCGCCGCGGTCCGCCGGGCGCTCGCCGGGGCCGAGCTCTTCCACTACGCCGGCCATGGCAGCTTCGGCGGCCCGGATGGCTTCGAGAGCGCGCTCCTGCTCGCCGGCGGCGGCGAGCTCTGGGTGAGCGACGTGCTCGCGCTCCCCCGCGCCCCGCGCTGGGCGGTGCTCCTCGGCTGTGACACCGGCAAGAGCGACGATGCCGCGGGGCCGAGCCTCGGGCTCGCGCAGGCCTTCGTGGCCGCCGGCAGCGAGCTGGCGGTGGCAGCTGCCCGACCGCTCGACGCGGAGGTCGCCGCGATCCTGAGCCAGGAGCTCTACGCGCAGTCCCGCGGCGGAGCGCCGCTCGACCTCGCGGCGGCGGTGCACGCGCTGCGAGCCCGGCTCCCTGCGGCAGACTGGAGCAGTCTGCGGGCTTACGTACCGTGAGGTGGCAGTAGTTTGTCGGGAAATGACGCCGTGCCTCCTCGTAGGTGGGGTCGGCGTAGCAGGTGGAGCGGCAGGGGCCGCGACCAGAGCTGCGACGGGCAGGCGCCGTCGCGTACCCAAGGAGAGGCGGCCTTGAGCCGCCCACCAGGCAGAGAGGTGGAGGCGACATGAGGTGCTCGAGCATCATCCACGCCGGGCTGGTCATCACGATGCTGGCAGCTCAGGTGAGCTGCGGAGGCGACGAGGCAGAGATCGGGAGCGCGGAGCAGGCGGCCAAGGTCATCGTCAGGCCGGCGATCCTGCCGAAGCTCTCCAGCTCGCTGGCGGCGTCGCTGGCGAGCCTGCTCTCTGACATGATGTGCCCGCAGTGGCGCTGGGTCGGGGTGAAGGCCCAGTCCACGGCGGCCTGCCCGAAGCCGATGCGGATGCAGACCATCGTGTGGAAGGGCAAGACCTCCACCGTGCCCGTGCCCAACACGCACTGGGTCACCTCGCAGCTCTTCGGAGCCGGCGCGCCGCAGTCGCTGAGCCGCTTCTGCGTCTACGAGTACGACACCGAGCTCTCCCTCGCGGACGGGCTGCAGGTGCCGAAGGTCGACTACGACAGCATCAAGGGCATGGTCGGCAGCGGTCTCCTGGCCGTCGAGCGGGACTGCATGACGGTGCCGCAGACGGAGGACGCGGCGACGAGCGTCAGCGCGGCGGTCAAGACGATGCAGGACTACCTGCGGTCGAGGTTCCAGGGCCTCTTCGACCAGCAGGCCGGCCGCCTCAGCAACAACCTGAACGCCTTCGGCGACGTGGTGCTCCCGGCGCCGAAGACCTCCTCCAGCAGCTACCCCGAGCTCACCATCGTCGACATGGCGGTCCCCTGCGAGACCTGCAGCGACGGCGCGAAGTTCTCGACGCACGCCGCGACCATGAAGAGCCTGGCCGACCGACTCCTCGGCAGCGGCGTCTCCAAGCTGATCATCCCGCTCAAGCTGACCCCCCCGCTGGTCCTCGGCTTCACGGGCACGGTGAAGGCCCAGAAGCTGATCCTCACCACCAAGCTGCCCGTCCTCGGGCTCGGGCCGCTCGCGGTGCCGCCGCCGCCGCCGCCTTCTCCTCCTGGGTCCGCCAGCACCATGGCCGGCAACCTCTCGGGCATCTTCTCGGTCGCGCAGGTCGCCGCCGCCATCGAGCAGCGCCTGGAGGCCGCGGTCGGCAAGCGGCTCGTCTTCAACCTCTCGATCGCCTGGGACGACAAGCTGCGCGGCGACTGGTTCATGCTGGACAGCGCGAGCTATCGGGAGCAGGAGCCCCCGGCGGTGCTCGCCCTCCGCGAGGTGCTCCGGGTCGCCAGCTGCCGCGGCGCGATCGTGCTCAGCGCGGCCGGCAACAAGGTCGACCCGGCGCAGGCCGCTGGCGCCCTGGCGCCCGCCACCTGGGAGACCCAGGCAGCCCCCACCGCCAGCGAGTGCAAGCTCCTGCTCGGCGCCACGCCGCAGCCCTGGGCGATGCCGAGGCTCCCCACCGCCTACCGGCCGCTGGTCTACGCGGTCAGCGCCGTCGACGCCGTGCGCCACCCGGTCGCCAACGCGCCCGCGGGCTCCTCGCCGCGCCTCGCGGTCCATGGTGACCACTCCGCGACCACCCGCGCGCCGCTCACCGGCTCCTCGGCCGCGACCATCGTCGCCGCCGCCACCGCGACCGCCGTCTGGCGCTACCGCCCCGATCTGCGCCCGGACGAGGTGATGAACGAGGTCTACCTCTCCGGTGAGCCGGTCATCACCAGCGTGACCACCGTCGGCAAGCTGGTGCTGCCGATCTTCAAGAAGGCCGACTTCTGCAAGGCAGGCGTCAGCCCGTGCCCGCTGGTCCGCAGCGTCTCCTTCTGCGGCGCGCTGAAGCGCGTCTGCCCCTCGACCGTGGCCGGGAGCAACTGTCCGGTGGCCGCGTTCAGCTGCACGACGCCGACAGCGAGCGTGCCCGTCCTCGACGACGTGCCGGCCCTCACCGGCGCGCCCGCCTCCACCGCGCCGGCGGCGGCCTGGACCACCGCCACCACCAGCAAACCTGGCCTCTACTCCCTGATGGTGCTGCAGCCGCAGCCCGAGCCGGGCACCTGCCCGAACTGCGGCATCCGCTTCCGCCTCCCCTACGGCGACCTCTACACCGATCCGCCCGAGCCGACCTACGACCCGGCGAGCCTGAAGGATCCCACGCTGGTCGTCACGTACCGTGGCGGGATGGTCTATACCCGCGCCCTCGGCACGGGCTACGTGCCGCCGGGGCGGACGCGGGTGAGCAACCTCCCGCCCATCGCCGCCACCGAGATCACCTCCGCCGCGCTCCGCTACACGATCGACAATACCGCCGTGGTCGACGCGCCGCTGGCCATCTTCCGCTAGCGCCGGGCCTCCGCATCTAATAGTGGCGCCAGGAGGTGTGATCCACCTTGGCAGGCGAGCGGCGCTGCCAGGCTCCAGCTGTGGACAAGGCCGCGGATCGACCGCATCATGGGACCCGGTGGCCGATCCCCTCCTCTCACTCCACCGCCTCCTGCTCCTCTCGCTCTGCCTCGGCGGCTGCGTGAGGTCGCTGCCCTCGCCGAGCACCACCGACGGCGGCTGCGGCTGCGCCATCGACGAGATCTGCTACCTGAAGGGCGACCCGCACCCCTCCGATCCCTGCCGCCGCTGCGACCCCGAGCTGGACCCCGCGGCCTGGACCCCGGCCCCTGGCTGCGTGGGCACCCTGGTCGGCGGGACGGCGGGGTTTCGCGACGGACCGGCGTCCTCCGCGCTGCTCGGCTTCCCCGAGGACCTGGCCATCGACGGCGAGGGCCGCCTCTACATCGCGGACGCGAGCAACCGGCGCGTCCGCGTGGTGCACCGCGGGCAGGTGAGGACGCTGGCGGGGGACGGGGCGAGCCGCACGCTCGACGGGCCCGCGCTCAGCGCCTCCTTCCAGAGCCCGCACGGCCTGGCCGTGGACGCCAAGGGGCGCGTCTTCGTCGCCGACCTCAGCGGCCGCCGCCTCCGCCTGATCGAGGGCGGCGTGGTGAGCACGGTGGCCGGCACCGGGACGGCCGGCAGCGACGACGGGCCCGCGCTGCAGGCGACCCTGACCTCCCCCGCGTACCTCGCGGTCGCCAGCAGCGGGCGCCTCTACTTCACCGACTGGGGGGTCGACCGCATCCGCTACCTGGAGAGCGGAGCGGTGAAGACCCTGGTCGGTCCCAGCCTCCCCGGCCGCGGTCCCCTCCACGAGCTTACCGGGCTGGCGGTGGACGCGAGCGGCGTGCTCTTCGTGGCCGAGAGCGCCGGGCAGCGGGTGCTCCGGGTCCAGGGCAGCGACGTCGCCACGCTCTCCGGACTGACCCGCGGGTTCGCCGACGGTCCACCGGCCGAGGCCCTCTTCAGCGAGCCCGAGGGGCTCGCCCTCGCTGGCGGCGGCCGCCTGGTGGTGGCCGACTGGGGCAACAGCGCGGTGCGGCTGGTGGAGCCCGACGGGGCCGTGCGCACGGTGGCGGGCTCGCCCGCGCGCAAGGGCTTCGCCGACGGCCCGGTGGCCACGGCGGAGTTCGCGGAGCTCAGCGCAGTGGTGGTCGACGCCGCCGGCCGCATCTACGTCAGCGACTCCGCGAACAGCCGGATCCGCGTCATCGTCCCTTGACGGAGGGACCGCGCTCTCCGGGTCCTGCCTGGGCCTCACCCGCGCCTGCGGCGACGGGCGCCTCCCCGCCGCCGAGGAAGGTGCTCAGCGTCATCTCCAGCTCGCCCTCGAGGGAGCGCAGGATGCTCTCCCACTCCTCCCCGTCGACGCCCAGCTCCTCGCGGACCCAGGCGCTGCTCCGCTCGCGCAGAGCGGCTCTGGCCTTCTCCAGCCAGCGGTGCACCGTCGTGTGGTGCACGCG
>JAKLHH010000719.1 GCA_022710245.1 Myxococcota bacterium | reverse complement strand
GCTGCAGATGGCCCTCGACTACGCCATCACCAAGCCGGGCTACACCGGCGAGGCCATCTCGGGGGACGGCAGCAACGCCAGCGGCATCGCGCAGGAGGGGCAGCGCCTCGCCATCCCGCCGGGGACGGCGATGCCCTCGGGCCTCTCGGCGCTCGGGCAGAAGGTCTTCCGGACGCTGCAGAAGTACGGCGCCTTCGTCATCGACGTGGCGGGCGGCTGCAGCGTGCTGCGCGCGCAGCAGAACGCCTACAGCGACGCCACCATCTCCGCCCTCTGGAACGACATGCAGAAGCTCACCCCATTGCTGCAGGCGGTGAAGTAGAGGACCCTGGATCGAGGAGGCTGGTCATGGTCGAGCATCCGAAGCCCGCTGGCGCTGCCTGGTTCCTGCTGCTGCTCGTCACTGCCGTCGCCTGCGACGACGGGCAACTGGTGCGCGGCCACGACATCGGGGGCGCGCGGGTGGACCGCGGCCCGAGCTCCCCGCCGGACACCTCCATCTACCCGGACGGCGACGGCGGGTCGGTGCCTGCGGACGCGCACCTCGCCCTGACGCCCGACGCCAAGCCGGGCAAGCTGGACGGCAAGCCGGGCAAGGTGGACGCCAAGCCGCTGCAGCCGGATCTGCCGCCGGTGAAGGTGGACTCGGGGACGCCGGGCACCTGGACGCTGGGGCAGCGGCCGTTCGCGGCCAGCTCGTCGTGGAACACGCCGGTGAAGTCGGGCGCCACCTACAGCAAGCTGGGCTGGCCCTCCTCGACCGGCTACAACTACGGCGTCAACTGGGACGCGTACTCGCCGGCGGTCTACTTCTCCAAGGCGAGCGACCCGCTGGTGCAGGTGGCGATCCCGGACAACTGGGGCTGGCCCGCCGGGAACATCCCGGTGCACCTGCCCGCCGGGGTGACCGGCGCCGCGGGCACCGACGGCGAGATCCTGATCATCGACGGCACGACGGTGCACAACTTCTGGCAGTTCAACCGCACCGGGCTGAGCAGCGCCAGCGCCCAGGCCTACGGCCGCGCCGACGTGGTGAAGGACTCGGGCTGGGGCTCCAAGTCGCCGTTCAAGAGCGCGGGCATCGTGGCCACGGGCTCGAGCCAGCTGGCCGGGCTGCTGGTGCAGGCGGAGAGCGACGCCGGCGAGATCGAGCACGCGCTGCAGATGGCCCTCGACTACGCCATCACCAAGCCGGGCTACACCGGCGAGGCCATCTCGGGGGACGGCAGCAACGCCAGCGGCATCGCGCAGGAGGGGCAGCGCCTCGCCATCCAGCCGGGGACGGCGATGCCCTCGGGCCTCTCGACGCTCGGGCAGAAGGTCTTCCGGACGCTGCAGAAGTACGGCGTCTTCGTCATCGACGTGGCGGGCGGCTGCAGCGTGCTGCGCGCGCAGCAGAACGCCTACAGCAGCACCACCATCGACGCCCTCTGGCAGGATATGCAGAAGCTCACCCCGCTGCTGCAGGCGGTCAACTGACCGCGAGCGTCGGCTGACCGCGAGCGTCGGCTGACCGCGAGCGTCGGGGGCGTCCCCCATCAGGTCGAGCAGGTCGCGAGCGGTTGCAGGCCCGCAGCGTTCTGCGGTGTAATGGTGCCTCCATCCGCGCAGGACGATCGGGGGCAGCGCTCCCGTCGAGGACTGCGCGGCACCATGGAGGGAGCATGCTGCCTTTGATCCTGTCGTTCCTTCTCGCGGCCCCGCCGCTCGCGGGTTCCTGGAGTCTCGACGGCGCGACCTACGTCGTGCTGCGCCCGAACGGCACCGGCACCTCGAAGGACGTCGGGCAGTTCAGCTGGACGGCGCGCGGGAGCGTCATCACCGTGGTGACCCCGCAGGGGGTCTCGCAGATCCCGTTCCGGCTGAGCAGGAACCAGCTGACCATCGTCGTCAACGGGCGGCAGCTGGTGCTCCGGCGGGGCGCGGGGGGCACGCCGGCGGGCGTGGTGCCGGCGGGTGCGGTCGCCACGAGCACTCCGCTCGCGCGGCTGCTCCTCTCCTCCGTCTGGTGCACGTTCCGCTTCAACAAGGTGACCGGCTACTCGAGCTCCAGCCGGATCGCCTTCCGCAGCAACGGCACCTGGGACCGCGGCGCCCGCAGCGAGGGCTTCTCGAGCGGCCACGGGGGCAGCATGGCCTCGCAGGGAGACTCGCGCTCAGGCGGACGCTGGCAGGTGCGCGGCTCGCGGCTCTTCATCGCCCAGGGCGCAGGGCCGCTCGCCGAGGTGCGCCTCGTCGTGAAGCGCAACTCGGCTGGCCATCCGATCGTGGTCGCTGATGGGGTCGAGTACTCCCAGTGCCGCTGAAGACTCAGCCAGCCGCCCTCCAGCTACTAGCCGCTCTCCGCCTCGAGGAACGGCCGGCTCCGCCCGACGGCGAGCGGCGCCGTCTGGCCGGGCGCGGGGACCTCGCTCGAGCCGCGTAGCTCGCCAACCAGCGCGGCGAGGCGAGCGGGAGCATGGATCAGGATGTTCCTGCCCCGGTGCGAGATCAGTCCGTCGCGCCGCCAGCGGGAGAGCGTCCCGTTCACCGACCGGCGCACGAGGCCCAGCGAGCTGGCGAGCTCCTCCTGGGTCAGCGGGTTGATGCAGACGACCTCGGGGCCGACCCGCCGCCCGTAGATCTCGACCAGGCTGAGCAGGAGATCTGCGATGCGCACGTCGACGGGGGCGACCATCCGTCGCTGCACCCGCGTCGCGAGCCGGACCCGGGCAGCCAGCCGCTTCGCCTGCTCCGCTCGCGCCGCCGGGGTGCCGCGGATGAAGGCCTGGTACTCGGCGGCGGGGACCAGGTGCAGCTCGAGCGGCTCCAGGGCCACGACCGTGGAGAGGAACGGCACGTTCTCGACCAGCTCGGCCTCCCCGATCACCGCCGGAGCCTTCACCAGCTCGAGCAGGAGCTCGTGGTCCTCGTAGCGGGTGAAGACCCGCGCGACGCCGCTGGTCAGCACGTGAACGTAGGTCGCCGGCTCGCCGGGCTCGACGAGCACCTCGCCACGCTCGCAGCGGTACGAGTCGTAGCGTCGGGCCAGCTCGAGGAAGAGCGGCGGTTGTGTCGAGGCGGGCTTGGTCGAGATCGGGTTGCTCGCGAGCTGCATGGGGGCACCTTGCCTTCTACATCGGGTTTCGTCGCAGGCCATAGATAGCAACCACCGTGCCGATGTGGGCGCCGCTCGGTTGTTGTGGTTTTCGCTCCGGGCTGTCCAGAAGCGCAGCGGTGAGCAACGCGAGAATCGCTGCCCGTCTGCGCTTCTTGTTGTGATCTCAGGCCGTTGTCTCAGGTGTGGCAGCACGCCGCGGCGGGGCTAGCATGAGAGCCAGCGTGCGACGGGCCTGCGAGCATCCGTGCGCTAACGACGCTTGCCGCGAGACACCTTGCCGTACCAGGTCTTCGGCGGTTCCGGCGGGGCGGTCTCCGGCCGATCCTCACGCTGCCGATCGTCACGATCGCGCTGCTGGCGTGGTGGCTTCTGATCGTCGCGCTGGTCACGCTGGCGACGCTGCCCGCGAGCGTCGTCGCGCTGCTCGCGCTGACCACGCTGTCCGCGAGCGTCGTCGCGCTGCTCGCGCTGGCCACGCTGTCCGCGAGCGTCGTCGCGCTGCTCGCGGTGGCCACGCTGCTGCCCCTGTCCGCGAGCGTCGTCGCGCTGCTGCTGGCCACGCTGCTGCCCCTGTCCGCGAGCGTCGTCGCGCTGCTGCTGGCCACGCTGCTGCCCCTGCCCGCGAGCGTCGTCGCGCTGCTCGCGTCGGGGCTGGCGCTCACGGTCCTCGCGGGGCTTGTTCCGCGACGAGCGGTCCTCGCGCTGCTGGCGCTGGGAGCGGACGCGCTCGCCCTCGCGCGGAGGCTTGTCGCGGGACGCGCGGTCCTCGCGGGGCTGACGCTCCCGGTCCTCGCGCTGCTGGCGCTGGGAGCGGACGCGCTCGCCCTCGCGCGGAGGCTTGTCCCGAGAAGCGCGGTCGTCGCGGGGCTGGTCGCGGGAGGAGCGGTCCTCGCGCTGCTGGCGCTGGGAGCGGACGCGCTCGCCCTCGCGGGGCTGGTCGCGGGAGGAGCGGCCCTCGCGGGGCTGGTTCCGGGAGGAGCCGCGACCCTCGCGCTTCTCGGCCGCGCGCTCGCCGCGTCCCTCGCGCCTCTCGGCCGCGCGCTCGCGAGGCAGACGACCCCAGTGCGCGGCTCCGTCCTTCCGTCTCGAGCGGCGACCGGCCTGGCGCTCCTCGGCGGGCGGCTCGCGGACCGGGCGGGGCTTGCGATCCAGGGTCCCGCGCGTCCGACGGCCAGGCACGGTCGCCTCGGCGCGCACGGTCTCGCGCTTCAGCTTCGCCGCGGTGCGGAGCGCGTCCACCTCGCTCTGGGTCAGGGCGCGGTAGTGGCCAGGCTTGAGCCCCTCGGCGGTGAGCCCGGCGTAGGAGACACGGATCAGCCGCAGCACGACGCCACCGATGGCGTCGATCATGCGGTGCACCTGGCGGTTCAGACCCTGGGTCAGCGTCATCTCGATCCAGGTGTGCTTCTCGGTGGTGCCCAGGATGTGCACCGGCGCCGCGACCTGCTTGCCGTCGTCGAGCGTGACGCCGTTGCGCAGGCGGTCGAGGTCGGTGGGTTCCACCATCCCACGCAGCTTCACCTGGTAGACGCGCTGGATCTTGTTCCGCGGGTGCATCAGCGAGTTTGCCAGGTCGCCGTCGTTGGTGAGGAGGAGGACCCCCTCGGTGTGGTAGTCGAGGCGTCCCACTGGATAGAGCCGCACGCCCTGGTTGCCGACCAGGTCGATCACGGTCGGACGCCCCTCGGGGTCGTCGACGGTGGAGACGGTCTTGTCCGGCTTGTTGAGCAGGATCCAGACGCGATCCTCGAGGACCACACGGGTGCCGTCGCAGGTCACCTCGTCGCGGCGCGGGTCGACCGAGGTGCCGAGCTCGCGGACCACCTGGCCGTTCACCG
>JAKLHH010000718.1 GCA_022710245.1 Myxococcota bacterium | reverse complement strand
GTTGACCTCGACGAAGCGGAGCAGCCGCGCGTAGTCGGAGACCTCGTCCCAGTCCTCCTTGCGCAGGATGCTCCCCTGCTTCGGGTCGCGATCCCAGACGCGGAAGCGGAGCGGGACCCAGACGCCGAAGGTCACCGGCCCGATGGAGAGCTCGTTCTGGAGATCGAGCGTGAGGAAGTAGTCCTCCGCGATCTTCTCGAAGAGCACGCCGCCGGCGAACTGTCCCGAGAGCTTCTTGCCGCTCGCCGCGGCTGGCTCGCCGAGCGGCGGGGTCGGCGCGCCGTAACCTCCGGTGGGGATCGGCGGCGCGCCCGGACCGAGCCCGGTGCGATCGGGGGCGCTCGCGCCGCCCGCTCCCCCGGCCGGAGCGGCGCCGCCAGCTGGAGCGCTGCCCTCGGCGAGGGCCAGCGCAGGGATCAAGGCCAGGGTCACGACGAGGAGGAAGGCTCGCATTCCCTCAGGTTAGCCCAGGGCGCGCGGACGGTGCGTGATTTTAGCCACTAACTCGCACGCTAGCTTGACAGTGGGGGTCTCGCAGCACAGCTTTCCTCTGCGATGCAGGAGGCTCCCCGGAGAAGACGCTGCCTCCGCTGCGACAACCGGCACGGGTGCCGGACCGCAGCGCCGGCCTGCGAGGGGCTCCACGTCGGAGCAGAGGAGCGCCACCTGGGAGGCCGCGAGCTGATGGCGCGCCGCGGCCTGCTCGCCCGCTGCGGGAGCTGCGCACACCTGCGAGGCTGCTGGGGCGAGATCGCGTATCGAGCGGCGCTCGGCAAGCAACGGTGATCCCGGCATCGGGCCGGGTCTGTTTTTGAGCTTCGAGCGGCGGGTGACCAGCCGCAACGCCAAGGAGAGATCGCATGGCTGATCTACGCACCAAGTACATGGGCATCGAGCTGAAGAACCCGTTCGTCGTGGGGGCGTGCTCGCTCTCCAAGCAGGTCGACACCATCCGCCAGCTCGAGGCGGCGGGCGCCGGCGCGCTGGTGATCAAGTCGCTGTTCGAGGAGCAGATCCAGCTCGAGAACGCGGCCTGGCAGGAGAAGCTGAGCGAGCACGACGACCTCTACGCCGAGGCCGTCAACCTCTTCCCCAAGCTCCCGCACGCCGGCCCGAAGGAGCACCTGCACTGGATCGCCGAGACCCGCAAGGCCGTCGAGCTGCCGCTCATCGCCAGCCTCAACGCCGTCCACGACGAGACCTGGGTCGAGTACGCCCGCAAGCTCGCGGAGACCGGCGTCCAGGGGCTCGAGCTCAACTTCTACTCGCTCCCGCTCGACCCTGCCATCAGCGGCGCGGAGATCGAGAAGCGCGAGCTCGACGCCTTCGCCAAGGTACGCGCGGCGGTGAAGATCCCGCTGGCGGTCAAGCTCCACCCCTACTACACCAACGTGCTGCAGGTCGCGACCGCCTTCGATCGCGCCGGCGCCAACGCCATCATCCTCTTCAACCGGCTCTTCCAGCCGGACATCTCCATCGAGGCCGAGGCGGAGCGCGGGGCGCTGACGCTGAGCAGCTCGGCTGACGCGCAGCTCCCGCTGCGCTGGACGGCGCTCCTCGCCGGCCGCGTGAAGGCCGACCTGATCGCCTCGGGCGGCGTGATGAGCGGCCGTGACGCGGTGAAGATGATCCTCGCCGGCGCCAGCGCCGTGCAGGTCGTCAGCACGCTCTACAAGAACCGCGTCACCCACCTCGGCGAGATGCTCTCCGAGATGCGCACCTGGATGGACGGGAAGAAGTACGCCAAGCTCGAGGACTTCCGGGGCAAGGCCAGCAAGAAGCGGGCGAAGGATCCCTGGGCCTACGAGCGCGGCCAGTACATCAAGGCGCTCCTCGGCTTCGATTGAGATCCGCTCCCCTGCCTGCACGCCCGCTGCACACCCCCTGACCGCACCCGCTGACCACTGACGGGCTGGCGCGCCGCGCGAGAACCTGCGAGACTGAACCCCGTCGCGTCGCGCCCTTGACCAGCAGCGCGGCGCCGTGCGGGATCGTCCGATGGGGATCATGCGACGCCTCTTCTCGGTGGACTACCGCCGAGCCCTGGCCGCCGAGGCTCAGGGAGACTTCCTCGCCGCCGCTCGCCACTACGCGCTCTGCGGCGACCGCCCCAAGGTCGCCGACATGCACCTGGCCCAGGCCCGCCTGGAGAAGCGGCCCGAGGAGCGGATCCGCGCGCTCCGCTCGGCCCTCAGCTTCCTCGACGCGGGGGACAGCCGCCGCGCGATGGTGCTGCGGCTCCTCGGCGGCGCGCTGCGGGAGCGGGTCCAGCGCGAGCCCTGCGAGCCCGCCGAGCGACGCGAGCTGCTCCTCGAGGCCGCCGCGCTCCTCGAGGAGGGTGAGAGCTGGGAGCAGGCTGGCGACTGCTTCCTCGAGCTCGGTGACCAGAGCCGCGCCGCGAACGTCTACGCGAAGGGCGGGCTGGTGGAGCGCGTCGAGGAGGTGCTCTCGCAGCACGAGCAGGCGCAGGGGCGGCTGCGCCGCGAGGACACGTGCTTCCGTGACTACGAGCTCCACCTGCAGGGCGGCGAGCGCGACGACGCCGCCGAGGCGCTGCGCGCCTGCGTCGAGGCCGCCGCGCAGAAGGGCGAGTACCGCCGCCTCCTCGCGACCCTGGAGGAGCGGCTCCTCACCAGCGGCCGCGTCGAGCTCGAGGCAGAGGGGCACGCGCTGATCGTGGTCGGGCGCTTCCCTCTGCTGATCGGGCGCGAGGCGGACTGCGACCTGCAGGCGCGAGGCTCCAGCGTCTCGCGCCACCACGCGCGCGTCTACCCGGGCGAGGACGGCCAGCTCCTGATCGCCGACTGCGGCAGCCGCAACGGGACGCTCCTCGAGGGGATGCCGCTCGGCGCGCCGCTGCCCCTGCCGCCCGCGGCGACCGTCGGCCTCGGCGACAGCTGCCAGCTGCAGCTCACGCTGAGCCAGGGTGAGGACCCACCCACGTCCGTCGTCCGGGTCGAGGTCACCTCGGGCATGGACCGGGGCCGCTCCCTGGTCGTCACCACCGCCCCCCTCCTCCTCGCCGGGGCGCTCGCCGGGGCACCGCCGCTCGAGCTTCGCTTCACGCGTGGTCGCCCGTTCGTCCGCGCCCTCGAGGGGCGCCTCAGCCTGAACGGCGCGCTCATCGGCGGCGAGGTGCAGCTCATCCGCGGCGACGTGGTGACCGTCGCCGAGCGCTCGCTCCGCGTGGTGGCCTGATGTCCTTCCTCGGCCGCCTCTTCGGCAAGGGCCGCCGCAAGGAGGAGCCGGAGGCGCCACGCGACCACGCCGAGCAGGCGCCGCCCGCCGGGGCCCCGCAGGACGACCTCCGCCTGATGCAGTTCGCCCCCGAGCAGGGGCGCACGCTCCCCACGCAGCGGCGTCTGCTCGAGCTGGTCGAGACGCTCGACCGCGACCCGGCGAGCGCCAGCGGGGTGACGGCCGAGGAGGTCATCTCCCTCTGCGACGGCCTGGTCGGCCAGGGCGAGCTCCGGCTCGCGATCGACCTGCTGCGGCAGCTGGCGTCGCGCCTCCCCAGGCTGCCCGCGCTCCGCCTGCGGCTCGCCGAGCTCCTCTACGAGACACGAGACTTCGCCGCGGCGCTGCGGCTCCTCGACGAGCTGACTGTCGAGCCCAGCTGCCGGATCGCCGCGCACTTCCTCCTCGGTGACTACCATGGCCGCGAGGCAGAGCCCGAGCGCGCCCTCGAACACTACGAGGCCGTGCTCGCGCTCGACTACACCTACCCGCGCGCCCGGCAGCGCGCCGGCGAGCTGCGCGAGCGGCTGGACCGCCCGGTCGCCACCGCGGCGCCGACCATCCTCGGCAGCGAGGACCTCGGGCCGGGCTCTCGCTTCCTGCTCCAGCGCGAGCTCGGCCGCGGCGGCTCGGGGATCGTCTACCTCGCCGTCGACCGCGAGCTCGGGCGGCCCGTCGCGGTGAAGGCGCTCCACCAGCGCGTACGCGACCGCCCCGAGGCGCGCGCCCACCTCTTCTGCGAGGCGCGCATCGCCACCGCGCTCGAGCACCCGGGGATCGTGGCGATCTACGATCTCGACGAGCAGCTCAACCTGGTCGTGATGGAGTACTGCGCCGGCAGCACGCTCGCCGATCGGCTCGCCCGGGAGCGAGGCGCTGGCGGCGTGGCGCGGCTCGAGCTCCGCCAGGTGCTGACGAGGCTCGCCGAGGTCTGCGAGGTGCTCGATCGCGTGCACCGCTGCGGGATCGTCCACCGCGACCTCAAGCCGGCGAACCTCCTCACCCGCGATCCGCGCGCCGTCGCGCTGCCGCCGCTCGTCATCAGCGACTTCGGGATCGCCCACGCGGACCGCGGCGAGCCCTCGGCGCAGGCGGCGGCGGGGTCGCTCATCTACATGTCACCCGAGCAGCGGGGCGGAGAGGCGGCGGATCCGCGGTCCGATCTCTACTCGTGCGGCGTCATCCTGCTCGAGCTGCTCCTCGGGCGGCCGCCGCTCGAGGGCGCCGCGGCGCTCGCCGGCGCGCCGCTCGCGCTGCAGGGCGAGCTCTGGCGCGAGCTCGAGGACCGGCTCCGCCCGGGTCTGCGCCCTGCCCTCCCGCGCCTGCTGCGCGCGCTGGTGGATCCGCGGCTCGAGGCACGCCCCGAGAGCGCGGCCACGGTCAGCGCCACGCTGGCCGCGCTGGCCGCGCTGGAGGCCCAGCAGCAGGAGCGCGCGGCGGTGGCCGAGGAGCTGCGCCGTCGCGCGGGCGCGGCGCCGTCGGCCGCTGCTGCGCGATGGCTCGAGGGGCAGCTCGCGCGGCTCACGTCCTCGGACTCGTGAGGCCTCCGTCGGGGTCGATAACTTCGAGCATGAAGCGGCCACTTCATGCTCGGAGTTATGGGGGGTCGAGGAGGGTTGCCGAAGCCCCCGCCCCAGCGTAGTCTTCGCCGCGGCAGGAGGTGGCGATGCGCGCTGCTCACGTTCTGGTCCTCGCGTTGGCCCTG
>JAKLHH010000717.1 GCA_022710245.1 Myxococcota bacterium | reverse complement strand
GGCTCACCGGCCCGGCCGGCGAGGGTGAGGCGGTCATGAACGAGTACGTCGTCCGCGACGAGCTGGCGCAGCACGGCGTCTCCTGCCGGCCCCTGACCGGGGCCACCGAGGACGCGGCCTGGGCGCAGTACCAGACGGACCACGACTACAGCAAGGCTAGTACCGCCATGGGCAACGCCTACGGCGGCTACCAGCCGAGCGGGACTCCCGCTGGCACGACCTACATCTCGCATGACATGGACTGGGCCGGCAGCCACTGGGACCGCTTCAACCCGAACAGCCCGACGAGGGAGAGATCTTGAACGACGCGCTCCAGCAGTCGATCGAGGACCTCCTGCAGCTCCCGCACCTCACGCCAGAGGCTGTCGGCGAGGCGCTCGGGATCACCCTCGAGCCCACGGCGGGGACCTCCTTCTTCGCGATGTACGAGGTGAAGCTCCCCGCTGGCGAGGCGCGGCCGGACGGCGTCACCTCTGTCGAGCTGCGCGCGCCGCTGCAGCCGAAGGGGGCGCAGGACGGCCTCCTCGTCATCGAGCTCGCGGGGATCGCGCTGACCCTGCGGGACGCCGTCGCGCGCCGCGGGCATCCCGCGCAGCTGCTGCCGTCGATGCCTGAGGACCCCCAGCGCACCCTCTCCGCCTGGTACCCGCTCCCCGGCGGCATCCTCAAGCTCGTCTTCGACGCCACCGCCGCGACGCTTTGTCGCTTCGTCATCGACCGCACGGAGCGGCGCTGAGCCGCACCCTCGAGCGCTGACCTCTACATCAGCGGCTTGCCCCGCCAGGTGGTGACCGCCGCCGGCCGCGGCACGCCGAGCCAGGCGTCCCTGCCCAGCGAGCCCTGCTGCCCCAGCCGCAGCGGCGGCACGTGCTCCGAGGGGAGCGTGACCTCGAGGTCGTAGTCGAGCGGGTCGCGCAGGTACCCGGCGAGCGCGTCATCCAGCTCGCGCCGGTCCTCGCCCTCGGGGAGCAGGCGCTGGTACATCCCGAAGCTGGTCGCCAGCGCGCGCACCTGGATCTTGTTGCGGTCGAAGAGCGCTGCGCCGACCATCAGGGAGCTGCCGAGCGAGGCGTTGGCCTGGCCGAGCCGCGAGCGCTGGTCGGGCGGGATGAGGGCGCGGCGCGCCTCGAGCTGGTCGACGGGGCAGGCATAGCCGAGGCGGTAGTGGAGCAGCGCCTCCAGCCCGGCTGCCGTCCGCGGGCGCAGCACCCGCATGCGAGCCTCGGCGAGGCGCGGCCGGCGCGCGCCGCCCAGCCCGAGCTCGTGCGAGTAGCCGATCGGCGCCAGCACGCGGTCATGCAGCGGGTCCACCTCGCTGCCCGCCGCGACCGGCCGCGACTTGCGCCAGGCGCGATAGAGGAGCGAGTAGAGGCGGTGGTGGAAGAGATCGAGGAACGCCCGCAGCCTCACTCCGGAGGGCTCCTCGGCGACCTGCGCGAGGTGCTCGGCGTAGACGTAGGGCAGCGGGCTGTCCACGCCGTAGAGCCCGAGGAAGGTGGCGGTCACCGCGACGCGCCCGTCGGGGAGCACCTCGACGGACTCGATGTCCGACGGCGGGCAGGAGAGCGCGATCGAGGGGCGCAGGCGGATCCGCTCGCGCTCCGCGGGCCCCTCCTGGCCCACGTGGGGGGCCTCGGGGAAGAGCTCCTCGAGCAGCTCCACCGCCTGGAAGAAGGAGGCGGTGCGGCCCTCGCGGACCAGGCGCTCTAGCAGCTCTCGAGGAGCTTGCGTCCCAGGCGCTTCGCCCATCGGTGCAGCTCTCCGCTCCTCGCCTGACGGATGGCGAGCTCGGTGAAGGTGTTGACCGGCGCCTGCAGCGCCACGTACTCGTTCAGCACGGCCCCGAAGAGGTAGAGCTCACCGGGCGTGTCGAACGCGGACTCCGCGAGCTCCAGCGTGGTCTCCTGCCCCCAGATCGGCGTGCGCCGGTGTCGCGTCTGCACGAGCCGCGTCTCGGCGCCGAGCAGCCCCTCGAGGAGGAGGCTCAGCCCCCGCGCGACCTGGCGGTCCCAGAGCGCGGGGATGTCATAGAGCGTCAGCGCCTCGCGCAGCGCCGTGAGCGTGGTCAGCTCCCGCTGGCTGAGCGCGAGGTGCATCACCAGGCGCCAGCGCAGGTCCTCGCCGACGGGGACCGCCGCGGGCGTGGTCACCGGCGTCAGGATGCGGCAGCTGCGCCCTCGCAGGGCGGGTGAGCCGCAGATATCCCCGACCCGCAGCCCCGACGCGAGCTGCCCGTTGCAGCACAGGAGGTCGACCAGGATGGTCTGCCGCGTCGGGCACGTCGCGCCGTCGCTGAGCGAGAGGTAGTAGGCGATCTCGCTGCCGACCTGTCGCCGGTGCACCTGGCAGAAGCGCCCGTGCCGTGACTCCAGGTCGAGCTCCGAGAGGAGCGGGTAGTCCAGCGTGCCGCGGGGGCCGCGTCCCTGCACCTCGGTGACCCGGTAGATCTGGTAGTGCAGCGTCGGGCCGGCCGGTCTGAGCAGGTAGTCCGCGCGCCCTGGCACCCTGAGGAGCGGGTCGGAGGAGTGATCGAAGAGGTTCACGACCGGCGTGCAGGCGAGCCGGAAGCTCTGGCGCGTCACCGCGAACGAGCGCGCCGCGTCGACGCGCAGGTGGAAGCGGAGCGCGAACCGGTCGCCGCCGGGCGGCAGCGCGGCGCGCAGCCCGGAGAGCCCGCAGAGATCGAGGAAGAGGAACTTCTGCGGGAAGGTGAAGTACTCCTGCAGCAGCCGGAAGCCGCCGAAGGTGCCGAGCGGGTGCAGGAGGAGCGCCTCCTCCTCGCCGAACCCCACCGGCTTCACGCTCAGCCCCCGCGCCTGCCCGAGGACCGCGCCGGCCGCGTCGAGGAGCTCGATCCCGTCGACGCGCGTCTGCAGCCACTGGTAGAGCGAGCGGGTCAGCAGCGGCTCGCCGTGCAGGTGCACGCGCAGCCGCTCGCACCCACCCACCCCCTCGGGCGTGCCCGCGAGCTGGAGCGTCAGCGCCGCGCCGCGGCTACTCGTCTGCCAGAGCACGTCGGTGAGCGAGAGCGGGCCCAGCTCGACATCATAGGCCGTGCGGAAGCGGCAGCCGGTGCCGAGGACTGGCACGGACTCCAGGTCGCTGCCGGCCGGCAGCCGGTGGGGCTCGCCGCTCAGCTCGACGATGGTCGCCGAGGGCAGCGGCGAGAGGTAGTGAGGGAAGAGGATGTCGAAGATGAGCTGGCAGACCTCGGGGAGGCCCTGGTCGTGCTTCTCGTCGACCTTGCCGGTGATGTAGGCGATCCCCTCGAGGATCCGCTCGACGTCGGGGTCGAAGCCGCGCTGTCCCAGTCGATCGGCGGCGCGCGGGAAGGCGGCCGCGAGGCCCCGCCCGCCCTCGAGGAGGAACGCCAGGTGATCGTGGTAGTAGGAGGCCACGGCACTGCCAGTGTGCCGGAGGGGGCCGGCGCGTTCAAGATCCTCCGGCGTCGTCGCTCGTCCTCCCGCTGCCGCTGGCCAGGCTGGGCCGCCCAGGGAGCCAAGGTGAGGGTGGGCTGAGGCTGAGGCTGAGAGTGAGGGCGGAGCAACTAGCTCCGGGGCTTGACCGGTCCGAGCGGGGCCACGGTGCGGCCGTAGACCTCGTTCAGCACCTGCGCGAGGCCGGCGTAGATCGCCGAGGCGCCGCAGAAGATCCCCTCGAACCCGGCGATCTTCCCGACCAGCTCGCTCCCCGTAGCCTCGCGCGCGACGAGGAGGAAGAAGAGCACCGTCAGCGAGAAGAAGACCACCTGCAGCGCGCGGTTCAGGCGCAGGGTGCCGATGAAGAGGAAGAAGGTGAAGGTGCCCCAGGCGGCGAAGAACCAGGCCATCGCCGAGTGCTCGTTCGCCTCGCCGAAGTTGTGCCCCGGCATCAGGATCAGCGCCACCAGCGCGAGCCAGAAGAGCCCGTACGAGGTGAAGGCGGTGGTGCCGAAGGTGTTGCCCTTCTTCCACTCCATGATCCCTGCGATGACCTGTGCGATGCCCCCGTAGAAGAGGCCCATCGCCAGGATCATCGTGCCGAGCTTGTAGAAGCCCGCGTTGTGGATGTTCAGGAGCACCGTCGTCATCCCGAAGCCCATCAGCCCCAGCGGGGCGGGGTTGGCGGTGGTGTCGACCGGCTTGCTCTCCTGCTCTGCCATCGTCTCCTCCTTCTCGTGGGTGCCGCGGGGCTGCCCGGTTGGCATCGGCCGCCGCGCCTCAGACCTTGATCCGGCCCTTGCTGATCTGGAACTCCTGGAGCCGCAGCTCGAGGACCCGACGGCTCGTGCCCAGGAGCTTGGCGATGTCGGCGTTCGACTGATCGCCGTGGACGGCGAGCGCGCGCTCGATCAGCTGGCGCTCGAGATCCTTCACCGCGTCCTGCAGCTGCAGCCAGCCGTTCTCCAGCGTGCTGACGAAGGCGTCGAGCCGCGGCCGCGCCTCGCCCTTCTGCGCCATCGGCAAGCTGGAGAGCTCGAGCGTGTCGCCGTCGCTCATGATGTAGGCGCGCTCGATGATGTTCTGCAGCTCGCGCACGTTGCCCGGGAAGCCGTAGCGGAGCAGCGCCTCGAGCGCGTCGGGTGCCAGCCGGCGCGGCGCCCTGCCCCGCCCCTCGGCGAGCTCGCGCAGGAAGTGCTCCACCAGGATCGGGATGTCGCCGCTCCGCTCGCGCAGCGGCGGCATGCGGACGCGCACCACGTTGAGGCGGTAGTAGAGGTCCTCGCGGAAGCGCCCCTCCGCGATCGCCTGCTCCAGGTCACGGTTCGTCGCGGCGACGAAGCGCACGTCGACGTGGATCGTCTCCAGCCCGCCCACGCGCTGGAAGGCGCGCTCCTCGATCGCGCGCAGCAGCTTGGTCTGCAGCGCCGGCGACATGTCGCCGACCTCGTCGAGGAAGACCGTGCCCCTGGTCGCCTGCTCGAGCCGCCCGATCTTGGTGCGGATGGCGCCGGTGAAGGCGC
>JAKLHH010000716.1 GCA_022710245.1 Myxococcota bacterium | reverse complement strand
GGACATCCCGCAGCTCGTCCACCACTTCCTCGGCGAGGTCTCCAAGCGCCGCGGCATGGCGCTCAACATCGCCGTCGACGCCATGTCGAGCCTGATGGGCCACGACTGGCCGGGCAACGTGCGCGAGCTGCGCAACGTGGTGGAGCGCGCGGCCTCGCTCTGCGACGGACCGACCATCACCCGCGCCGACCTGGTCTTCGGCCGCGACGGCGGCTTCGGCGGGTCCATCTCGCCGCCGCGCCCGGAGGCGGGCGCCGCGGGTGGCGGCGGCGCGGGCCCGCTGAACCCGGCGCTGCTCGGCCCGGGCATCACCTTCAAGGACGCCAAGCAGCAGGTCCTCGACGAGTTCGAGCGGCTCTACCTCACCGAGCTCCTCAACCGCAACCGCGGCAACATCACGCGCTCGGCGCACGAGGCGGGCCTCACGCGCTACCACCTCCGCGAGCTCCTCAAGCGGCACAACCTCGCCGTCAAGGGGCTCTAGCCCCAAGACAAGCGCGCTCGTCGCTGACGCTCGCCGCTGCTCGCCTCGCTCGCGGGCACGGAAGACCCCGCTCACCCCTGCTGAAGACCGGGACCGGGACCTCAGAAGATCGAGACGAACGCCGAGCCGAAACCGCTCCCGGCGGCGCCGGAGACAGGGGTCGCGCCGACCACGCTGGCAGCCGCACCATAGACAGGGGTCACGCCGGCCTGGTTCGGCACGCCGATCACCGCGTCGGAGTGGCCGTCGCCGTCGACGTCACCAAGGCCAGCGAGGGCTGCGCCGTAGCTGGCCACGCTCGAGTCGAAGACAGCGCCATGCGAGCTGAAGGTGTAGCTGGCGCCGAGCACACGATAGAAGGCCACCGCGCCCATCGCCGCCACGACCAGATCGTCGCGGCCGTCACCGTCGAGGTCGCCCGCGCAGGCGAGCACGGAGCCGAACGCGGTGTGGCTCCCCCAGGTGACGGTCCCGCCGGGCTTGAGCCCGGACGCGCTGCCCAAGAACAGGAGGAGGACTCCCGAGGAGGAGTACGGGAGCGGCTCGGCCGGGGCGGCGACGATCGCGTCCGCGAACCCGTCCCCGTCGAGGTCGCCCACCCCTGCCAGCGACTGACCGAAGCCCGCGTAGCTCTTGGGGAGCGTCGTGCAGGCGAGCGTGGTCCCGGGGCTGGCAGCGCCTGCGCAGAGGAGCACCTTGCCGCTGTTGTCCGCGACGAGGAGATCGGCCCGGCCGTCGCCGTTCACGTCGCCGGCCGCCGCCACGCGCACTCCCAGCTTGTCGGCGCCCGAGCCGGTCAGCGTCGAGGAGAGCACGGGGACACCGCCAGACCCGCCCCGGTAGAGGAGCACGCGCCCGCTCGCGCTGGAGCCGGCGTCGGTGTAGCCGGGCTCGCCCACGGCGAGATCGCCGTAGCCGTCGCCGTCGAAATCGCCGAGGCCAGCGACCACGCCGAAGCCGCCGCTCGCCTGCGTGCCCTCGAGCCAGCTCACCTTCGAGGCTGAGACCGCCCGGTAGATCGCCACCCTGCCCGCACCGGCGAGCGGGCCCGCCTGCACCTTGGGCGCGCCCACGACCAGCTCGAGGGCGCCGTCGCCGTCGAGGTCCACCACGGCGAGGGACGAGCCGAAGCTGACCTCACCAGGCCTCGTCAGCGTGTAGTCAGGCGTCGCCGAGAGCTTCGCCGCGGAGCCGCGGTAGACGCGCACCTCCGCGGTCGAGCTCGCTGGCGCGCCGACGATCAGGTCGGCGAAGCCATCGCCGTCGAGGTCGGGGACGGTGCCCCAGGCGGCGCTCGAGCCCGCCGCCTTGCCCGTGCCCAGCCAGAGGCGCCAGGCCGGGCTGGCGGTGTCGCCCACCACGCCGTCGCGCACCCCGCGGAGCCGCCAGGTGAGGTAGCGCGCGCCGCCGAGGCTGCTCTTGTCGATGGACCAGCTCCCCCCGACCACCTGGTGCTGGGTTGTGCCCGCGTCGGAGACGAGCTCGAGCTGCGCCCCGCCGATGCCCGCCGGGAGCTCCCAGGTCAAGCTGACACGCTCGCCGCGGGAGAGGCTCCCGCTGAGCGGCGCGAGAGGCCGCGGCGGCCGGATCGGGTCGAGGTCGGAGCGCAGGTCTCTCGGTCGCTCCCCGTGCCGCAGGTCCGCCGGCTGATCGGACCCCAGCTCCCGGTGCGTGTCGGCGCTCCCGTCGGTGCCGCGATCGGGCGGGTGTAACGAGAGGAGCGCGTGGCAGCCAGCGAGCGTCAGCCCCAGCACCCCCGGCAGCAGGCGATGGATCACGCGAGGCTGCACTGCGGGCTCCTCTCTCCTGTCTCAGGTGACCATGGGTGCCCGATCACCGTCAAGCGGGCGGGGCGGGCGACTCTGCGGCGCGGGCGGCCGCGGGCGACTCTGCGGCGCGGGCACGGGGGACTCTGCGGCGCGGGCGGCGCGGGCGGCGCGGGCGACTCTACGGCGCAGGCGGCGCGGGGGACTCGGCGGCGCGGGCGACTCTACGGCGCGGGCGCGGGCGCGGGCGCGGGTGCGCTCGCGGGCGGGGTCGGGCGAGAGGCGGGCTGGCTGGCGGGCCGCGAGGCCGGGGCCGCGGGCTCCGGCGGCGGCTTCGGGAGCACGATCCTCCAGGCGCCGCCCTCGCGGATCAGCTCGAGGACCTCGCGCTGGGGCGTCACGACGGCGCCCTGGACGGTGCCCTTGCCGCCGACCACCAGCTCCACCCGCGCGTGGTCTCCCTGCACGTCGAGGACGCGCACCTGCGGCGCCTCGCGCGAGGAGGGCTCGCGGCCGAGGGCGAGGAGGTCCTCGGGCTTGAGCGGTCGCGCGGCGCCGGCCTGCGCGTTCGCCAGGCGAGCGCGCTCCTCCAGCTCCCGCCGCGACGAGGAGGAGAGCAGCTGGTAGGCCGCCGCCACGTTCCCCTCGTAGGCGGCGCGCCGGAAGAGCTGCACGGCGCCCTCGGGGGTGCGATCCGGGCGGCTGCAGGCGCTGGTGCCGAGGGCCAGCCCGAGCAGGAGCAGCAGCGCAGCGGTCCTCGCGGTCCTCACGGCCGCAGCCCCAGCTTGCGCCGCACCTCGCCCATCGTCTCCTCGGCGATGGCGAGGCAGCGGTCGCGGCCGCGATCGAGGAGGCCGCGCACCCTCGCCGGGTCGGCGCGGAGCGCGGCCCAGCGCTCGCGGATCGGCGAGAAGTGCTCGGTCATGCGGTCGCCGAGGATCTTCTTGCACCCCACGCAGCCGAGCACGCCCGAGCGGCAGTCGCGGTCGATCTCCGCCAGCTGCTCGGCCGGCGTGAAGAACTTGTGCAGCGCGTACATGTTGCAGATGTCGGGGTTGCCCGGATCGTTCTTGCGCAGCTTCTGCGGGTCGGTGAACGCGCGCGCCAGCTTCTTGCGCAGCGCCTCGGGCTCCTCGTCGACGGAGACCGTGTTGCCGAGGCTCTTCGACATCTTCGCCTGGCCGTCGAGCCCGCGGATGCGCGGCGTGGAGGAGAACATGGTGCGCGCCTCGGGGAAGGTCTCGCCGAAGCGCGCGTTGAAGCGCCGCGCGATCTCGCGCGAGAGCTCCAGGTGCTGCTCCTGGTCCTCACCGACGGGCACCCGGCTCGCCTTGTAGAGGAGGATGTCGGCGGCCTGCAGCACCGGGTAGGCGAAGAGGCCGACGTTGATGTTCTCGGCGTGCTGCTCCGCCTTGGACTTGAACTGCGTCTGCCGGCTGAGCTCGCCCATCGGCGTCACCGTGTTGAAGATCCAGGCGAGCTCGGTGTGCTGCGGGACGTCCGACTGGACGAAGAGCGCCGCGCGGTCAGGGTCGATGCCGCTCGCCAGGATGCCGCAGGCGAGGTCGAAGACGCGCCGCTGCATCGTGCTGGTGTCGTAGGGGATGGTGATCGCGTGGTAGTCGACGATGCAGTAGATGCACTCGTGGCTCTCCTGCACCTGCACCCAGTTACGGATCGCCCCCAGGTAGTTGCCGATGTGCAGCTCGCCGGTGGGCTGGATGCCGCTGAAGACACGCTCCATGTGCTGCTCCCGAGACAGGTTCCTTGGCCGGCTGGCCGGGCTGACCGCCGCGCTCGCCCCGGACAGTGACACCCGACCCACCAGGTGTCAAGGAGAACCCATAAAATCCCGCGACTTGCGAGCCGGGCGCGAGCCGCGCCGGCGGTCAAGTTGTCTTGATAATCCGCCAAGAACAGCCTCAAGCACGGCGCTGTGCGCTTTGGCATACTGGAGCCATGCTGAGCACCAGGTCGACCGTCCTCCTCCTCGCCGTGTTGCTCGTGGCCGCCTGCCGGATGCCGCCGCCGGTCTACATGATCCAGGGGCGACCGCAGCCGACGCAGGTCCCCTACGCGCCGCCCGCGCCCCGGCTCGAGGTGCCGCCGGCGCCGCCCGACGAGAGCTATGTCTGGCAGGATGGCTACTGGAGCTGGGACGGCAGCGAGTACAGCTGGGTCGACGGCCAGTGGATGCCGCCGCAGGACGGCTACGCGTTCATGCCGGCGGCCTATAGCTACGTGGGCGGCTGCTGGAACTTCACGCCTCCCCACTGGTGCCCCTCTTATATGTGCGGCGGCGGGGGCTACGGCGGCAGCGGCGGCGGGGGTCATGGAGGCCGCCATCACGGCGCGGGTCCGGGTGTCGCGGCGGGCCCCGGCCCCGAGGCTCGCGGCACGGTCCCGATCGCCCCGGCCACGCCGGACCACGTCCGGATCACCGCTCCGCCCTCGGCCGACCACGTCCGCGTGACCGCGCCTCCGTCGGAGTCGCAGCACGTCCACGTGGTCGCGCCGCCGTCCGATGGCTGGCACAACACCGGGAACGGCGGTGGCAGCGGCAGCGGCGACGGCAGCGGCAGTGGCAAGATGCTGCCCGCCTGGGACCAGCGCCGGCACGAGGTGCTGGTGAACGGCCGGCGGCCGGACCGTGATGGCCCCGAGGAGGTGCTGCCGCGCCAGACCGCCGCGC
>JAKLHH010000715.1 GCA_022710245.1 Myxococcota bacterium | reverse complement strand
GTTCATCGTCAGCCTGCTCATCCTCGAGGTGGGCATGCTGGGCGCCTTCATGGCCCTCGACCTGTTCCTCTTCTATGTCTTCTGGGAGGTGATGCTGGTGCCGATGTACCTTATCATCGGCATCTGGGGGCACGACCGGAAGATCTACGCGGCGATCAAGTTCGTCATCTACACGATGGTCGGCTCGCTGCTGATGCTGGTCGCCATCCTCTACCTCTACGTCACCCACGGCCGCGCCACCGGCGAGTACACCTTCGACTACCTGATCCTCAGCCAGAGCGTCTGGGGCGAGCAGGCGCAGCTCTGGCTCTTCGCCGCCTTCGCGCTCGCCTTCGCGATCAAGGTGCCGATGTTCCCGCTGCACACCTGGCTGCCCGACGCGCACGTCGAGGCGCCGACCGCGGGCTCGGTGATCCTCGCCGGCGTGCTGCTCAAGCTCGGCACCTACGGCTTCCTCCGCTTCGCCATCCCCATGTTCCCCTGGGGCGCGGCGGCCTTCGCGCCCTACCTCTCGGGCCTGGCGGTGATCGGCATCGTCTACGGCGCGCTGGTCGCCTGGGTGCAGAAGGACGCGAAGAAGCTGGTCGCCTACTCCTCGGTCTCGCACCTCGGCTTCGTCATGCTCGGGCTCCTCTCGATGACCCCGGTGGGGATCGAGGGCGGCATCTACCAGATGCTCGGGCACGGCCTCTCGACGGGCGGGCTCTTCCTCGCCATCGGCCTGCTCTACGAGCGGCGGCACACCCGCCTGCTCGCGCAGTTCGGCGGGCTCTGGAAGCGGATGCCGGTCTTCGCCGGGCTCTTCATGGTGGTGATGCTCTCCTCGGTGGGGCTGCCGGCCCTGAACGGCTTCATCGGCGAGTTCCTCATCCTGACGGGCTCCTTCACGCACCATCAGGAGATGGGCGCCCAGGGGATGCCGATCTTCATCTGGCACTCGCACGTGATGACCGCGATCGCGGCGACCGGGCTCGTCCTCGGGGCGGTCTACCTCTTGCACCTCTACCAGAAGCTGATGTTCGGCCCGCTCGGCAAGCAGAACCAGGAGGTCGAGGACGCGACCCCGCGTGAGATCTGGACCTTCGTGCCGCTGATCGCGCTGATCGTCCTGATGGGCGTCTACCCGCGGCCCTTCCTCACCCGCATGGAGCCGGCGGTGAACCTCTTCCTGCGTGAGTACAAGGTCAAGTTCGCGGCCTCGGACGGCTTCGCGGGCGCGCTGCCGAAGCGCCTCCCCGAGCTCGCCTACAAGCGGCCGGCCGGCGCTCCGCCGGCGCCCACGCCGCCGGACGGAGCGAAGGCGCAGGCGACCCCGGCGCCCGCGGTCCGCGAGCCTGCCCCCGGCGCCCTCGATCGCCGCAACGCACGCGCCGCCGCGCTGAGGGCCCGGCTCAAGAACCGCGGCGGTCTGCCGGCGGGTGGCCAGCCGGGAGGAGGTGTCCGATGACGCCGCTCCTCAAGGCCAGCGACTTCGTCCACGCCGCGCCGCTCGTCTTCCTCGCCGCCTGGGCGGGGCTCACGCTCCTCGCCGACGCGCTCGGCCAGGGCAAGAGCGCGCGCCTGAGCCCGCTCGCCATCCTCGGCCTGCTCCTCGGGCTCGGGGTCACGCTCTGGTCGTGGGCCGGCCACGCGCAGCCCGCCACGCTCTTCGGCGGCATGCTCCTCATCGATCGCTTCGCGCTCTTCCTCGACGTGGTCTTCATCCTCTGCGGGATCCTCACCCTGCTCCTCGCCGGCGCCTACCTCAAGGAGCACCGCTTCGCGCACGGGGAGCACGCGAGCCTGCTCCTGCTCGTCATCACCGGGATGATGCTCCTGGTCCACGCGGGCGACTTCGTCACCTTCGTGATCGGGCTGGAGATCATGTCGGTGGGCCTCTACGCGCTCGCCGCGAGCTGGACCGGCAACCGCAAGAGCGCCGAGTCGGGCCTCAAGTACTTCATCATGGGCGCCGTCGCGACGGCGTTCCTCCTCTACGGGATCGCGCTCATCTACGGCGCCACCGGCGCGACCAGCTTCGCGGCGCTCGCCGCCAAGTCGAAGCAGGTGGCCGGCAGCCCGCTCTTCCTGCTCGGGATGTTCTTCAGCCTCGGCGCGATGGCCTTCAAGGTCGCGCTGGTGCCGTTCCACGGCTGGGCCCCGGACGTCTACGAGGGCGCGCCGACCACGGTGACCGGCTTCATGGCGGCCGCCGTGAAGGCGGCGGGCTTCGGCGCGCTGGTGCGCGTCTTCGTCACCGTCTTCGGCGACCCGGCGTTCGTCTTCGGGCGCAGCGGCTGGTCGGGCGTGCTCTGGGTGCTGGCGATCGCCTCGATGGTGGTCGGGAACCTCACCGCGCTCCGCCAGTCGAACCTCAAGCGCATGCTCGCCTACTCCTCGATCAGCCACGCCGGGACCATCCTGGTCGGCGTGATCGCGGCGGGCGTGGTCCCCGAGGCCGGGCGCGCGCCGATCCTCTTCTACCTCCTCGCCTACAGCGTCACCACGCTCGGCGCCTTCGGCATGGTGGCCTGGATCGGGAGCTGGAACGACGAGCGCGTCGCCGTCGAGGAGTGGGCCGGGCTCGCCTCGCGCCACCCGGCCGCGGCCGCGGCGATGACCCTCTTCCTCCTCTCCCTCGGCGGCATCCCGCCGACGGCGGGGTTCTTCGCGAAGTTCTACGTCTTCAAGGCGGCGCTCGCGCACCCGGACCTGCTCTCGCTGGTCATCATCGCGGCGCTCAACAGCGTCGTCGCCATCTTCTACTACCTGAAGCCGGTGGTGGCGATGTACTTCCGCGAGGAGACGCGGCCCGCCGCGCCGCTCCGCTCCGGCGCGGTGGCGACCGCGCTGGTGATCGCCGCGCTCCTGGTCCTGCTCCTCGGGCTCCTGCCGGGGAGCGCGCTCGACTGGGCCAGCGCCTCGTCGGGGATGGCGCTGATCAAGTAGCTCATCACGCCGGTCAGCCTCGACCTGCTGACCGGGGCGCGACCATCGAGACCCCTGGAGTGACGGATGGAGTCCACCGAGCGCGAGCGCGAGCACCTGCCGACCCGCGAGGGCTACGACCGCTGGTCGGAGATCTACGACGGCGAGGACAACCCGCTGGTCGCCCTGGAGTCGATGCACCTGCCGAGGCTGCTCGGGCCGGTGCGCGGCCTGCGCTGCGCCGACATCGGCTGCGGCACCGGCCGACACGCGCTGGCGCTGGCCGAGGCGGGCGCGGAGGTGGTGGCGGTGGACTTCTCGACGGGGATGCTGGAGCAGGCGCGCGCGAAGCCGGGCGCGGAGCGGGTGCGCTTCATCGAGCACGACCTGGCGCGGCCGCTGCCGCTCGCCGACGCCTCCTTCGACCGCGTGCTCTGCTGCCTGGTCCTCGACCACATCGCCGAGCTCGAGGCGCTCTTCGTCGAGCTGCGCCGGATCTGCCGCCCGGGCGGCTTCGTCCTCGCCTCGGTGATGCACCCGGCGATGATGCTCGTCGGCGTGCAGGCGCGCTTCACCGACCCGAAGAGCGGCCGCGAGGTGCGCCCGGCGAGCGTGCCGAACCAGCTCTCGAGCTACGTGATGGCGGTGACCAGCGCCGGGCTCCTCTTCGACCGGCTCGAGGAGCACGTCGTCGACGAGGCGCTGATCGCCCGCTCCCCGCGGGCGGCGAAGTACCCCGGCTGGCCGCTCCTGGTCCTGCTGCGGCTCCGCCCCGACCTGCGCGCGAGCTGGCCGCTGCCGGTCAACGTGGCTGACCTCTGAGCTCGCCTCGCATCACCAACCGGAGCGTCCTCGTCGGCGCCGAGCCTCAGCGCAGCACGACCCGGCGCCGCACCTCGCGCCCGGCGCTGATCTCGACCTGCACCTCGGGGCTGCCGAGCTGGCGCCGCGGGTTGTGGAGGCGCAGCCGGTGCTTGCCCGCGGGCAGCGCGAGCCGCTCGAGCGGGGTGATGCCGACGCGCCCGCCGTCGACGTAGACGAACGCCCACGGGTCCGCCTCGACGGTGAGGAAGCCGAAGCCCGAGGTGGTTGGCTTGCTCGCGCGCGGCGGCCGCGACGGTCGCTTCAGCGGGGTCCGCTGCATCGGCGGGCTCTCCCCCTCGGGCTCGGCGTCGGCGGTCGCCGCGAGATCGGGCAGGGACGGCCTGCTGTCCGCGGCCGGGTGCGGCTCTGACCCCGCGTCGAGCCTCGCCGGCGTGATCAGCGGGCGACGCGGCGGAGCGCCGGTCTCCGGGCCACCGCAGTAGGCGATCAGCAGCGTCGCGGTCACCGCGATGACGCCGAGCAGGCTCGCCGACGCGATCAGCTTGCCCCTCGGGGAGTGCAGCCACGCGGCCAGGCCGGGCTGCGCCGCCGCCGGCACGACGGGCCGCGGAGCCGACGCTGACTCGATCAGCAGCTCCGCGGAGTCGGCGCGCTGCGCGAAGAGCCGCTCGGCGCTGACGGGATCGTCGCTCCTGGGCGAGGCCTCCTCGGCCTTCCCGCCCGGGCGCCGTCCGCGCCGTCGGTCCAGGAGGCTGCCCGCGTCGGGCGCGCGAGCCGACGGCAGGTCCGGCTCGGAGCGCGCCAGGCGGCGCGCGAGCTGCGGGGCGCCCTCGAGGAGCGGCTCCTCGCGCCTCTCGGCCTGGGCGCGGCGGCGTCGGGGCTCGTCGTCAGGGGCGGCCTGGGCGTCCCACTCCGGTGGGGCCGTGGTCCGCCGGCGCCGGGCACCCTCGGGCGGCCGCGCCTCTCCCGCCTGGACGTCCCAGCCCGCTTCGGTGGTTCGCCGCCCGGGCTCGTCGCCGGGGGCGGCCTGGGCGCCCCGGTCTGGCGGGGCCGTGGTCCGCCGCCGCCGGGCACCCTCGGGCGGCCGCGCCTCTGCCTCCGCGGCGTCGGCGTCCCATCCTGGGGCAGACGTGTGACGCCGGGCGCGCGGTGGCTCGGAGGGCTCCGGCTCGAGCGCCGGCCAGCTCGGCCCGGTGCCCACCTGCTCCTC
>JAKLHH010000714.1 GCA_022710245.1 Myxococcota bacterium | reverse complement strand
GGAATCTGTCTCGAGCTCTACGAATGCTGCTGCTGGCCACACTGCTGGCGGCAAGCTGTACTCGCCTCGGCTTCGGCCCAGGCCGCTCGGATCTCACCCGAGAGGGGGATGTCACGCCGGTCCCGGAGCGCTGGCTACAACCGGATGGGCCTGGCTCCGACGCGCCGAGGCCGGATGCGCCGAGGCCGGACGGCTGGTGGCCCGATGCGCCGAAGCCGGGCTCCGATGGTCTCAAGCCGGACAAGCCGGGCTCCGATGGTCTCAAGCCGGGCTCCGATGCGCCGAAGCTGGACAAGCCGGGCTCCGATGCGCCGAAGCCAGACGGGCCGGGCTCCGATGCGCCGAAGCTGGCGGACGGTGGCGGCATTGTCCCGCTGTGGTGCAAGCAGATCGGCGGAACCGGGAACGATGTGGGGAAATCAGTGGTCACTGATGCGGCGGGGAACGTCTACCTCGCTGGTACCTTCGAGGGGAGCGTCGACTTCGGCGCAGGTGTGACCGCCTCGGCGGGTGGCGCTGACGTGTACATAACGAGCTACACGGCGGCCGGCGCCTACCGCTGGTCGCGGACTTTCGGGAGTACGTTGGTGGACAAGGTGGCCGGTATCGGGGTTGACGCTTCCGGAAACGTCTATATGGCAGGCACCTTGAGGGGGGCAGCGAACTATGGAGGCGGCGCGCTCCTCTGGAGCGGCAGCGCGGATCTCTTCGTCGTCAGCTACACCGGGGCCGGCGCGCCACGCTGGGGCAAAGCCTTCGGGGACAACGGCTATCAGGATGCGACAGGGATGAGCGTGGACGAGACGGGCAATGTGTACGTCAACGGCTCCTACGATGGGAAGCTGATGCTCGGTAGCGGAGTATCGGTGACCGCGGTCGAGGGGTACGACGTCTTCGCCAGCAGCTTGACCAGTGTGGGCGGACCGCGCTGGGCTGCCTCTTGGAACTACGGCACCGCGGTGTGGTACGACTATGGCGAATCCATCACCCACGACAGCCTCGGCAACGCCTATGTCACCTTCACCTCCAACAACAGCGGTCTTCATTACATTGCTAGTCGGGACGCGAGTGGTGCTGCCCGCTGGATAGGAAACACCTCCGCCACTGTTTACGGGATGGCTTGCGGCGTCACCACGGTCTACTCAGTGGGGGGCAACTCCAACGCCGTCGTGTTAAGCCACGACAACACTGGCGCAACCCGCTGGACCAAGGGTTTCGGAAAACTCGGGGATCTCTGGCGCGCTGTCGCCGTCGACGCCGCCGAGAATCTCCATGTGGTCGGCCACTTCTCTGGCACCGTCGATTTCGGCGGAGGACCGATGGTCTCCGCGGGCGGCAAGGATTGGGTGGTGGCTAAGCTGTCAGGGGCCACGGGCGGACATCTGCTCTCGGTGCGGCTGGGAGGACCGGGCGAAGACATGGGTCTGGGTATCGCGCGTGACGGGACCGGCAACCTCTACGTGTCCGGAAGCTTCGACGGCTCGGTCGACTGTGGGGGCAAGACCCTCTCATCGGCGGGGCTGACCGACGCCTTGCTGGTGAAGCTCCCGCCCTGACCGGACCGTCCGCCCCGCGGGACGAGGCCGCGCCGGGGTGGAAGCGGGCGGGCGCCGGAGCGCAGGACGGCGGAAGCGGAGCGGTGCACACGAGACGTGGAGATCGGCGACAGCCCCGGCCTCGCAGCAGCAGGCGTCCACGCTCAGCGGCGCTTGAAGTCCTTGAGCGCCGCGAGGAAGCGCACCCGCGTCACCTCCTGCTCCTCGCGATCGAGGACGCTCACGTCCAGCCAGCCCTCGGCCTTGCCCTCGCGCGCCATCCCGTCGGCGAGCGCGGCCAGCAGCTGCGGCTCCGGCGCGCAGACCGCGTGGAGGTCGGTCTTCGCCTTGGCGAGGAAGTCGGCCTCGCTGCGCTTGACCAGCATGCCGTACGGGCCGGGCGGGTAGAGCGCGAAGACCAGCAGGCCCATGGTGATCTCGGCCAGGGTCAGCTGCGCCCCGAAGTACATCGAGCCGACGTGGTTGCGGGTGCGCCGCCGGAGCGGCAGCGAGAGGACCGTCCGGGCCGCCGAGTGCTCGACGATCTTCAGGCCGAGGCCCGCGGTCGAGGGGATCAGCAGCGGGATGACCCGCTCCAGGAAGAGGTGACCTGCGGCCGGCCAGCGGCGCTCGAGGTCGAGGCCGATCTCGAAGGGGTTCATGCACGCCTCCGCGTGAGTTGGTACTACTCGACGATCAGCTTGTCCCCGGCCCCGCGACCGAAGGTCTCCGGGTGGTACATCTCCTCGGCCTTCGGCGGCGGGACGACGAAGGTGCCCGGCGTGGTGGCGCGGGCCACGTAGCTATAGAGGTGGACCCCCTCCCAGAGCAAGGAGGAGAACGCCTCGGCGCGCTCGTCGCGGAGGTTCTGGTGCTCGTACCAGCTCCAGCTCCAGTACCACGGCAGGGTGCCGCGGCGCCCGTGGCGACCAGCGTAGACAGCCGGCATCGGCGTCGCGCTCCCCGCCGGCGTCGCCGGCGGCGGCTGGCTGCCGAGGAGCGCGCCGTTCACCGCCTCGAGGCCGGCCGGGAGCGGGTCGATCAGCGCCACGTGGTAGCGCCGCGCCGGCGCGACCAGGCTCAGCTCGACCTTCACCCGCGACCCCGCCTTGACCACCCAGGTCCCGTCCTGCGTCCGGCGCACGTCGCCCTCGCGATCCAGCGCCAGGTAGCGCCGCTCGACGGTGAAGCCGTGGCTCGCCGGCGGCGGCCGCAGGTCCTTCGGGGCGTAGCGGAGCCCGATCCGGTAGTAGAGCCGCCCCGCGCCCTGCCGCTGCAGCAGCAGGTCCGAGGAGCCCGGCCCCGCCGCGAGGAGGCTCATCGGGATCTCGATCGAGTGGCGCAGGGTGGTGCGCCCGGCGAAGCGGTGCTCGCCGGCGAAGCGCGGGCCGAGCCAGGCGCGCGCCACGAAGGCGGGCGTCACCTTCTCGTAGGTGTGGAAGTAGCGGTCGAGCGCGAGGAGCACCCAGGCGTTCTCCTGCGTGCTGCTCCAGCGGCCCGCCTTCTGGTGCCCGAGGAGGCCGCGCACCAGCTTCACGATCAGATCGCTCTTCGGCTGGTCCTTGAGCAGGCCCTCGAGGAGCAGCCCGTCGACGCGGCGGTCCGAGTACATCAAGAGGTAGCCGCCGTCGCCGTAGCTGGTGGCGAACTGCGCGGTCGCCGCGGTCTCCGAGACGCGGCTCTTCAGGAGCCGCCGCAGCTCCGTGAGCTCGCTCTGCGCCTGCGGGCTCCCGGAGAGGACCGGGTAGACCCAGGCCACCGCCTCGAGCGGCAGGTCCTTCTGCGCCTTCAGCTCGGCGAAGAGCTGCTTCGCCTTGCTCACGTCCGCGTCGCCGGCGACGCCGCGCACGTAGAGGCTGTAGGCCACGATCGCGCGCCGCACCGACTCCGGGTAGTCCGAGGGGATATAGCTCTCGATGCTGCGCAGGTGCGTGAGCGCGCGCTGCAGCATCGCCTCGGGCACGGCGAAGCCCTTCGCCTTCGCGCGCGCGAGCGCGTGCGTGACGTGGCAGGAGAGGAAGGGCCACGACGGGCGGCCGCTCTCCCAGAGCGGGAAGCCGCCGTCGCCGTTCTGCATGCCCTGCAGGCGCTTCAGGTCCTTGTCCACCTGCGCGACGATCGCGGCGGGCGGCGGCAGGCCGGGCGCCTTGAAGGCGGAGAGGACGTCCCGCAGCGCGGCGACCGCGAGGATGCGCGAGGAGAGCTGCTCCGAGCACTCGAACGGGTAGCTGACGAGGTAGAGGACTGCGTCGGTGAGGGCCTGCAGCTCCGTCGAGGAGGTGCCGATCTCGAGCCCCCCGAACTCGGTCACCGCGTCCTTGGGGACCTGCACCGGCTGGACCACCGGCTTGTCGGAGTCCACGGTGCCGTAGGTCGCGAAGGCCTCGGTGGTCGCCGGGGTCCAGACGGGGAGCGAGAGCTCCGCGGCGTCGGACCAGCTCCCCGAGGCAGCCGCCAGCTGGATGCGCGCGGTGCCCGCCTGCTCGGCCGCCGCGGCGAAGCGGATCTCCACCCGATCGTTGGCCGGCACCGTGAGCGCGCGGCCCTGCCCCTGCGGCAGGCGCAGGTTGCTCGCCCGCACGGCGACCTGCACCGGCAGCGGCGCGTCCGTCTGGTTCTGGATCACGACCGGCAGATCGAAGCGGTCGCCGAAGTTGAGGAAACGCGGCGCCGCGGGGCGCACCATCAGCGGCAGGCGCGCGGTCACCGTCGCCTCGCCCTCGCCGAAGAAGCGCTCGGCCGCCACCGCCACCGCCATCAGCCGGTAACGGGTGAGGCTGTCCTTCACCTTCAGCGTGACGCGCGCCTTGCCGGCGCCGTCGGTGCGGAGCGCGGGCTCGAAGAGCGCGAGCGCGTCGAAGTCCTTGCGCACGGTGATCTTCGCCGCCTGCTTGCCGGTGGTCGTGCTGGCCGCGGCCCTCTCCTTCTTCGTCTCCTCCTGGTCGGCGGGCTTGGCACCGGGCGCCGGCGCGGCGACGGCCGACGGCGCCGCCGCGCGCCGGCCCATCCTTCCCTCCTCGCCCTTGTGGCGCGACTGCTCGGCGGCCTTGCCGCGCAGCGCGGCCGGGTCGGCGAGCAGCACCGCGTCGCGCGAGTGGACGTCGACGGCGCCCGCCCCGCGGTGCGGGTAGAAGCTCGGCGTCGGGCTCCCCAGGCGGTAGCCGGTCAGCGCGAGCACGGCCTCGTCGACCGCCACCAGGGCCACCTCGGCGTCGGCCACGGGGCGGCCGGCGGCGTCGCGGATCAGCAGCTCGACGGGCGTCTCGCCGCCTGGCTCCAGCTTCGCGCGCTGCGGGGTCACCTCGACCTTCAGCTCGCGGCGGAGAGGCGGCACCGAGAGGGACAGCGTGCCCGCGGCGAAGGCCGGCCGGCGAGGGAGCTTCGGGTCTGGCTCGCCCTGCGCGCCCTC
>JAKLHH010000713.1 GCA_022710245.1 Myxococcota bacterium | reverse complement strand
GCCGGCTCCGCCAACACGCGCCGCCTGCAGCGCGTCTCCGTGAGCGGGCACTCGGTGGGGTACGCCGGCCTGCAGGCGCTGCTCGCCGCGCCCTGTGTCCCGCACCTGACACACCTCGGCCTGCGCGACCTTGACAACATCCTGGTCCTCGAGCTCCTGGCGGCGGCGCCGCTCGACCGCCTCGAGGTGCTCGACGTGAGCGGCAACGGCCTCGACGACGCCGAGCTGCGTCGGCTCGACAACCCGCGCTTCCGCCACCTGCGCGTGCTGCGGCTGGAGAAGAACCGCCTCGGCCCCGACGGCGCCGCGGCCCTCGCTGACGCGGCGCTGGAGCGGCTCGAGGAGCTCGCGCTGGCGGACAATGGGATCGGCGACGCGGGCGTCGCGCACCTCGCCGCCCCCCCCTGGCTCCGCAACCTGCGTCTCCTCGATCTGAGCAGCAACGCGATCGGTCCCGCCGGCGCGCGCGAGCTCGCCCGCGCGGAGTCGCTGCACGGCCTCGAGGAGCTGGAGCTCTCCGGCAACGAGATCGGCGACGCCGGGCTGCGCGCCCTCACCGAGAGCCCGCACCTCGCGGAGCTCGCGGCGCTGCGAGTGCGCTACGCGCAGCTCGGCGAGGACGTCGTCGCGCGCGCCCGCCGCCGCTGGCCACGAGGCGTCCTGGAGTGCGACCGCCCGAGCCCGCCGCGACACTGACGGGACCTCCGGGACCTCCGGACCGGACCGGGACTAACCGGACCGGACCGGACCGGCAACCGGACCGAACCAACCGGACCGGACCGTGGGAACCGGACCGTGGGTCATGTTCCCGGACCGTGGGTCACGTACGAGCGACCGACGGGAGACCGGACCGTCTGGTCTATGGTCGAGGACTATCGTCGTGGGCTTCGTAGCGCGGCATACGTTGGCCGAGAGGCGATTGGCGACGAGAGCAGACCGCTGCACGACAAGAGCAGACCGCTGCACGACGAGAGCAGACCGCTGCAGACCCCGTGGGAAGGGGAACGTGGGGAACAGAAGCGCTGCAGGTTGAAGGGCAGCGGCCTCGGTCACGAAGGCGCGCAGCGCACGCCGAGGTGCACGCGCAGTGCGTACGTCCCCGCCGGAAAGAGAACGTCACGCCTGCCAGCACGGAACAGCTGCCACGCCTCGCGGTACGCCGCGACGAAGGCCTTCTTCCGGCGGGTGGCCTCCTTGCTGCGATCGAGACGGGCCGCCCGCCGTCGCTCCCACGTCGTCGGGCTACCGGCCGGCGACTGCGCCAGCACAGCGTGACGCCCGAGGAAGCTCCGGTTCGCGCGGTCCGCCTCGGCGCGCGCCTCCGCCTCCCGCCGCTGGACCTCGGTTCGAACCGCAGCCGCGAAGACCTCCTCGCTCTGGACACGCAGCGAGGGCGGCGGTGGCGTCAGGCGCAGGCAAGCCATCTCGGGCAGCGGCCCTGTCTGCCGGAAAAAGAAATGCGGGCGCCGCACCTCGAAATATTGGCCGTCCTGGTCGCGGTCGAGACGGAACCCGCAGCCGGGGCCAACCCCAGCGTCGATGCCGAACCCAAGCCGCACCCCTGGCCACTGGTGCCCTTCGCGCACCAGCCCGGCAGCTACCGGGTTTGCCAGCGTGTAGCCGATCCCGCCCAGCGTCGCCGGTTCGTCGAGGAGCTGTCGCGCGTCGTAGCTGCCGCTCGCCCACAGCGCCTCCCACCGTCCACGCCGCGCGTTCAAGCACCGGGCTACCATCGCGTCGAGCCACCCGACGAACTCCGGTAGCCGCCCGTCGGGGTCCGTCACGATGAGGTGCCAGTGATTCGACATGACGCAGACGGCGTGCACCAGCACCCCGAAGCGCGCAGCCGCGACGGCCAGACAGTAGAGGAACACCTGGTTCACGAGCGCAGACGGCCGCAGCAGGAACTGCCGCTGCGCGCACCGACGCGTGACCAGATGGGTCTCGCCCGGCAAGACCTGACGAGGGAGTGACATGCCCCACCTGAGAGCAGCTTTGATGCCACCGTCTCGCGGCGCGTTCTCATTGGGATTAGCCTGTCGTCGGCATGGCCTGCGTCCGGCATCCGGTCCGGGCCGTCCGCCATCCGGACCGTTCCTCCGGACCGTTCCCGATGTCGGGTCGACTCCATGTGTCTAGTTTCGATCTCGCCCGGCCGCCGGCTCGTCGACGAACTGTCGCGCGTCGTAGCTGCCGCTGCCGCTCGCCCAGCGCCTCCCAGCGTCCGACTCCATGTGTCTAGTCTCGCCCAGCGCCTCCCAGCGTCCGACTCCATGTGTCTAGTCTCGGGTGCTCGGTCGCGCGTCGTAGCTGCCGCTGCCGCTCGCCTACAGCGCCTCCCAGCGTCCGACTCCATGTGTCTAGTCTCGGGTGCTCGCGTCGGGTGGGCACGGACCAGATAGATCGCGGCCCGATAGTTCGGGGGGCCCGGACCGGATGATCGCCCGGACCGGATGATCGCCCGGACCGGATGATCGCCCGGACCGGATGATCGCCTCAGCGCCGCCGCGGCCGCGCCAGCCAGACGGCGATCGCGATGCCGCCCGCGACGCCGAAGGTGAGCCCGCCCCAGTACCAGAAGCCGCCCGCGCTGTCGCGGAGCTTGAGCTGACCGAGCGCGAGGCCGACGCCGGCGAAGGCCGCGATGCCGAGCAGCGACCCGCAGCAGGCGCCCAGCCAGACGACGCCGAGCTTCCCGCCCGCGGTCGACCACATCCCCCTCGGCGGCGGGGGCAGCTCCGGCAGCGGGCGCGGCTCGAGTCCGAGCGCCTGCCGCAGCGCCTCCGCGGCGGCGTGGTGGATGCGCTCGCCGCGGAGCGGTCGCGAGGTGAGGGGCTCCCGCGTGCCGTCCTCGTAGACCAGCAGCAGCCGCCCGCCCGGGTCGAGCGCCCCGCCGCGGCCGCGGAAGAGGTCGGGGAGCGTGTGGGGCTCCACCACCACGTCCACCACGCGGTGCGAGGAGAGCGCGCGGCTGCCGAGGGGTACACCGAAGCAGCTGCGGCGCGCCGTGATCGCCTCGCGGGCCCGATCGAGGACCAGGCGCACGCGCCCGGCGCCGCGCAGGCCACTCAGCAGCAGCGCCACGCCGGCCAGGGTGAAGGCGAGCGGGAAGAGCAGCAGCCAGAACGGCTCGCGCAGCTCCAGGTGCAGCGTCGGCTCACCGCTGGCCACGAAAGCGCGCACTCGCTCGGCGGCCTCACGCGCGGCTCGCGGCGTCACCCGCAGCAGGCGGAGCTCGCGCCCCTCGAGGAGCAGCACCGGCACGCCCCACTCGGTCTTGCTCTTGCCTTTGCCGTAGGTGAACTCCTGCAGCACGCGCGCGCCCCGCAGCGCGCGGCGCTCGAAGCGGCCGCCGCCGTCGCGGCCCAGCCCGTGGTCGGCGACCGTGCAGGTCGCCTCGCCGGCCCGGCAGTCGACGGTCACGTGGTGCCGCAGCAGCCCGAACAGCAGAGCACCGAGCACGAGCCCGCCCACCGCGAGGAGCACCCGCCCGGGGCGCAACGGACAGGGCCCGTGGGTGACGGTGGCGCCGGGGCCAGCCTCGCGAGGACCGCGGTAGACCATCAGCCGCTCTCCCCGCGCCTCGCGGCCACCGCCGGCCGCCTCACTCGCCTCGCGGCCACCGGCCGCCTCACTCGCCTCGCGGCCACCGGCCGCCTCACTCGCCTCGCGGCCACCGGCCGCCTCACTCGCCTCGCGGCCACCGGCCGCCTCACTCGCCTCGCGGCCACCGGCCGCCTCACTCGCCTCGCGGCCGCCGGCCGCCTCACTCGCCTCGCGGCCACCGGCCGCCTCACTCGCCGCTCCACGCGCGGACCGCGGTGGACCATCAGCCGCCCTCCCCGCGCCTCGCGGCCACCGCCGGCCGCCTCACTCGCCTCGCGGCCGCCGGCCGCCTCACTCGCCGCTCCACGCGAGGACCGCGGTGGACCATCAGCCGCTCTCCCCGCGCCTCGAGGCCACCGCCGACCGCCTCGCTCGCATCGGCCGCCGGCCGCCTCACTCGCCGCTCCAGGTCCGCACGCGTCCAGAGTCCACGTGCACGAACTGCGAGTCGGGGTAGAACCCGACGCCGCCGAGCTTGAGCTTCTTCGCGAACTCGCGCAGCGCGACGATCGAGACCCCCGCCACCTTGAGGTCCATCGCCCTACCCTCGAGGTGCTGGCTCTCCTTGGCCACACCGCGGCTCTGCTTCGTGCGCAGGCCGTTGTACTCGGGCGAGCGATAGCCGCTGATCACCATGATCTCGCGGCTGCGACCGAAGCGCTCGGCGATCTTGTCGACGATCTTCAGCAGCCCCTCGTCCATCGGCGCGGAGCGCTCGTCAGCCCCGCAGCGGAGGAACTCGGAGACCCGCGTCGCGGCGCGCGGGATCACCTTGCCCGCGCGGTCCACCAGCCGCAGCCGCAGGCGCTCGCCGGTGGTGTTGTTGCGGAGGGTCACCTCGCCAGGGCCGGCCGCGGGCAGCGGCGTCAAGATCGCCGGCAGCGGCGGCGGCAGCGGCCAGCGGCGCACCGTCCCGTCGCTGCTCGCGGTCACCGCGCTGCGCCCGAGCGGATCGAAGGCCACCGCGGTCACGGCGAAGCGGTGCCCCTCGAGGTTGTGACGCGGGAGCCCGCTCGCCGCGTCCCAGATCACCGCCAGCCGATCGAGCGCGGCGGTGGCCAGGCTGGCGCCCGCCCTGTCCCAGGCGAGGGTGGTGACGGTGCGCACGTGCTGGCCACGCAGCTCGCGGAGGACGCTGCCCGCCACCGGGTCCCAGAGGGTGACGCGCCCGTCCCAGCCCGCGCTGGCGAGCGCCTTGCCGTCGGGGGCGAAGGCGAGCGCGCTGACCCAGAGGCGGTGGCCGGCGAGGACGCGCAGCTGCTTGCCCGCGCGCACGTCCCAGAGGACGATCTTGCCGTCGTGCCCTCCCGAGGCGAGCAGCGCGCCGTCGGGGCTGAAGGA
>JAKLHH010000712.1 GCA_022710245.1 Myxococcota bacterium | reverse complement strand
GAGGTGCTCCTCGAGGGCTATGAGGCGCTGCTCAGGGTGCGCCAGCGCGGCGGCACGCGTCGCCACCTCTCCGAGTGCCTGAGCGGGATCGTCTCTCGCCTGAAGGACCTGCGGCTCGAGCGCCGGCTGCGCGCCGACGTGGACCAGCGCGTGAAGCAGGTGCGGCTCGCGCTGGAGCGCGCGATGCCGGGCCAGGCGCACATCGTCCCGCAGGGCGCCTTCTACTTCTGCGTGCGCCTCTGCGAGCCCGAGGACGACCGCGGCGTGCAGGACTTCCTCTGCGCGCTCAGCCGCCACCGCAAGGTCGACGTCACCTACGCCGGGCAGGGCTACGTCCGCCTCTCGCTCGGCGGCGAGCTGCGCGGGGATCCTTCGAGCTATGACCGGCTGGGGATCGCGCTGGAGGTCTACCTCGGCGTGCTCGGCAGGTACTGGCAGCGCTTCGTCGAGGGAGGCCGGGACACGGCCGGGCTCGACGCGCTCTTCGGCGCAGGCGATGGCGCGCTCGCGGACCTCATCGCGGACCTCGAGCCGCTGCTCGGCGCCCACCCACCGACGGAGGGGCGACGGCGCGGGCTGGCGGTGGCGCCCTCCGAGCGCGGCCGCGTCTACTGCATCGAGGAGGGACGCTCGGTCGCCGACAAGCTCTTCGTCGAGGCCGCGACCTGCGCCAGCGTCGACGACCTCCTCCGCAGCGAGCAGGCCCGCGTCTTCTACCGGCGCATGCTGAAGGCGATCTACCGCCAGGACCCCTCGCTCTCCGAGCTGACCTTCGACCAGCTGGAGAACCAGTACGGCCCCCTCGCCTGCCGCACCGCCTACCACGAGCGGCAGCTGATCGACGACCAGTTCCGCCGCATCATGGGGCAGCTCTACCGGGCGTGGCACGGCCAGAGCAGCATCAAGATCCTCGCCGCGCGCCTGCACACGGGCCGCGGCTCGGAGAAGCTCGCCGCGCTGCACGGCATGAGCGGAGAGCTCAACGAGCGGCTCAACGAGCTGATGCACGCCTTCGACGTGCCCGCCGAGGTGGTCACCGGGACGACCTGCTTCGACGTGGGCTTCGAGGTGCTGGAGGGGATCCGGCCGCACCCGAGCCTGCCCACCTACCTGCAGAGCATCATCTCCGGCTCCGCGTTCTGCGGCGCCACCGCCGCGCTCAACCCGGCGCCGAGCTACGTCACCGGCGCCACCCGGCGCGTGGCCGATCACCGCTACGGCTTCACGCGTCGCGACCGCGGCGAGTCCCCCGACCTCGAGCACTTCCGCCAGCGCCTGGCCCACTTCGCGCTGCGGATGAGCGCGCGCGACTACCTCTGCAAGGCGGTGCAGGTCGGCCCCTTCCGCATGCTCCTCGTCCTGCACAAGTCCTGCTTCCACCTCGTCTCCGACGAGCTGCGGCTCTTCCCGCAGATCGAGGCGGTGCAGACCCGCGCGCAGCTCGACGGGCTCGACTGGGACGGCGTCCTCCTCTTCGGCATCCCGGTCAAGGTGATGGGCGACGCCTACAAGACCGGCTACGTCCTCGACCGCAAGGAGGGCGGCGGGCTCCTGCCCACGGCCTGGGTCGCGCGCGAGGACGCCACCGACTACGTCGGCTTCCTCAAGAAGTCGCTGCTCACGCTGCACAACGAGCGGGTGAAGGCGATCGGCGGCATGCCGGTGCACGGCGCGATGATCACCATCACCTTCGTCAACGGCCTGCGCAAGACGCTGGTCTTCTCCGCCGACAGCGGCACCGGCAAGTCGGAGACCATCACCGCCATGATGGAGGCGATGGTGAGCGGCAAGGGGCTCGCCAACGAGCTCTCGCGCGTCGACATCCTCGCCGGCGACATGCTCTCGCTCTGGCGCGGCGAGGACGGGCAGCTCTACGCGTTCGGCACCGAGACCGGCGACTTCCTCCGCCTCACCGACATCACCGAGAGCTGGAAGTCGCACTTCGGCGACCTGCTCCAGCGCGGCAGCTACTCGAACCTCGGCCACAAGAAGAACCCGCGCGTGACCATCCCCGGCATCTGCGACACCCGCAAGGTGCTGACCCCGACGCGCGTCAACGGCTTCTTCTACATCAACAACTACGAGCCGGCGCGCGGGAGCGCGGTGGAGCTCTCCGACGACCCGCACCAGGTCCTGAAGACGACGCTGGTGCGCGGCCTGCGCAAGAACAAGGGGACCAGCGGCGACCAGCCCTCGCTCCGGGCCAGCCTCGAGTTCGCCGGCCGCGGCGACCTGGTCACCCGCTATCGCCACGCCATCGACGAGCTCTTCGACTGGCAGGAGCACGAGCTCGAGGGGCGGCAGCGCACCTGCCTCGTCTACCGTGACGGCGCGGGCGACGTCTACGCCGCGCGCGAGCTCCTCACCGCCGCGCTCCGCGACCGCGTCTACAAGAGCGGCGGGCACGAGCGGCGGATCGTCGCGGTCGAGCACGATCTGATGACCAACCTCTACTGGGCGCTCTGCGAGGACCGCGGCCGCTTCGTCGTCGATCGCGAGCTCTACGACCAGCTCTACGAGCCGCTCGTCGGCACCTTCTGCGGCAACCCGTTCGTCGACCCCGAGGGGATGGATCGCACCCTCGGGCTCTTCGCCGAGACGATGCGCGGCGCGCGGGTGCACACCGGCGTCATCCGCACGCAGCTCGCGCAGCCCGGCTACGAGTGGAGCGGCCCGGACCAGGCCGCGCGGGACATCGTCTCCTTCCTCCGGGAGGACGAGGAGGTGAACGCGCGCTTCCAGCGGAACAAGGACAAGGTCCAGCAGGCGATGCTGCGGTACTACGGCGGCGTCCTCCCCACCGGCTCCAACCTGCCGGTGGCGCTCGAGGGCTATAACCTCCTGCTCCTCGAGCGCTACGAGAGCACCCACGTGCGCTTCCGCGACGGCGGCGACCGCCTCTTCACCCTGGAGACCCCGCACTACACCTACCGGCCGCCCGACCGCGCGGTGCGCGCGAGCTTCGTGCCGGCGGTGGCGCAGCCGGCGATCCTCGACGCGATCACCGACATCTGCGCCAACCCGGACCACGCCCTGACCCTGGGCGAGGTCGACGGCGGGCTCGAGGCGTTCGACGTCATCCGCCACTGGAACAGCCTCGAGGAGCTCACCTACCAGGTGCTGCTGGTCAACAACGTGATCAAGCTCGGCTCGTCGGAGACCGAGCTGGCGCGCTTCCCTGGCGAGGTGCGCAAGGCGCGGCACACGGCGGAGGCCATCGCGCGGCAGCGCCGGCCAGCGATCAGCTCCGCCTCACCGCCGCCCTCATCGCCTCCGCCGCTGCGGGTGATCGGCGACCGCTGAGCTCCGCGCCAGCAGCCGCATACCGGCACCTCTGTTCTGAATTGGGTCTGTGTGCACCGGTCCGACACCACGCCCATCCAGCTGGACTTCTCGGGCTACGTCGACCAGTACGACCGCGCCGCCGACTGGTGGCCTGACCTGCAGCTCGTGCTGTGAGCCGGACCGCGCGGAGGGAGAGGCCCGCTCAGATCGGCAGCGCGAGCTGACCGCGCGCCGTCGCGCGCGCGCCGGGCACCACCTCGACCCGCGGCAGCGCCTCCTGCCGCGAGCCGAGGCTGAAGGTCCCGCGCGGCGCCCCTCGCACCAGCTCGTCGAGCTCGGCCCAGACCGCCTGCGGCGCGTTGTTGACCGCGCTCAGGTGGGCCAGCAGCACGTGGCGCAGCCCGGGGTGCATGACCTCGTCGAGGAGGCGGTGGCACTGCTGGTTGCTCAGGTGTCCGCGCGGGCCGGCCACGCGCCGCTTCAGGTACGCCGGGTAGGGCCCCACGCGCAGCATGGTCGGGCAGTGGTTCGCCTCGACGACGAGCGCGTCGAGGCCCGAGAGGAGCTCGACGGTGCCGTGGCTGTAGCCGCCGAGGTCGGTCGCGTAGCCGAGCCTCGCCCCGTGCCCCTCGAGCCGCAGGCACACGGCGCCCGGGGCGTCGTGCGCAGCTCCGTGCGGGGTCACGGTGAGCGGCCCGATCGCGAAGCTCTCGCCGGGGTGGAAGCGGCGCGCGCGGCGGCGCGCCTCGGCGGGCAGGTGTTCGCAGGCAGCGCTCGACACGTAGATGGCCAGCTCGGGCTGGCGCTTGATCAGGCCCGCCAGCCCCGCGACGTGATCGTGGTGCGCGTGGGTGAGGACGCAGTGCGTGAGATCGCTCGGCGCCAGACCGAGCGGCTCGAGTCGGCGCGCGAGCACGCGCGGACCGATCCCGGCGTCGATCAGGAGGCGCGTCTCGCCGTCCTCGACGAGGCAGCAGTTGCCGTTCGATCCCGAGGCGAGCAGCGAGAGCCGCATCAGCGGCCCCGCCAGCTGAGGGTGCGGCCGACCTCGCCGGACAGCTCCTCCAGGTAGGCCCGGCCGCGGCGCACGCCCGCCGCCTGACCGGCACCCGCATAGCCAGCCACGACCTGGCCGGCGCAGAAGGTGCCAGCGCCGATCTGGCCGAAGAAGAAGAGGAGGCCGAGACCGCCCTGGCAGATGGCGAGCAGGCCGAGCATCCCCTGCCCGAGCCCGAAGAGCAGACCGACGCCGCCCTGGGCGAAGGTGACCAGGCCCGCCCCGCCCTGCGCGATCACCAGCACGCCGCGGGCGGTCTGGCCGAGCGCCAGCACACCCTCGGCGCCGGAGCCGACTGCCACCACGGGGTAGCCCGCGATGCGAGAGATCGACTCGGCGCGCTTGTGGCGGCCGACGGTCCGGGTCTCGTAGTTGGTGAGGACAGCGAGGCCGATCGCGGTCAGGAAGATGATGCCGATCAGCTTGAGGAAGCTCTGCATGCGCGAGCGAGCTTAGCAGAGCGACGATCGCCCCACAACGCGGGCTGCTGGGCCCTAATCGTCGGGCCAGCGCCCGCGCTGCCCTGGAGTGGGGTGGGAGCCTGGGCTGGCGGGGGGCGATGGGGCTGAGCAGAGTGGTTCGGCAGTGGTGAGGGGCGGGCAGCGCG